>CAKPAT010000035.1 GCA_934133155.1 uncultured Bacilli bacterium | reverse complement strand
CCTAGTACTATCTTTATAATACCCATCAGCCTTAAAACCAGTAGCTGACGTAATTGTTGGCAAAATAACTGAACAGTTGGTTGAAGAATTCCAAATTGGGCAGCTGTCATTTTCCTTACCAATACTTACAACATTATGACCTTTACCATAAGTGATAGTTACATCTTTATGAGTAACCGCATACAAAGTTATATTTTTAGTAATATTTAAACTAGCACCTGCTTTAACACTAGCCGTGTAACTATCTTTGACCTCACTAAAGCCTAAAATTTCAAATCCATCACGTATAATACTTGGAACAGTTATAAAACATCCACTAGCACCATTATATACGTAACAAGACACTGAACTACTACTAACACTTGCCCCATTTCCCACAAATGTGGCCTTTAGTCCAGATGATTTTCTCGTAATAGAATAATAAGTATCATCTGCTTCAAATAAAACCTTACTACCAAAAGTTAAAGAACTTTCAGTGGCATTTTTATTTTTATTCCATCCAATAGCTGTATAACCATTACTAGCAGTTAAAGTTGGAACAGTAATAGCACAGTTAGATTCTTTATTATAAATAGAGCAAATAACCGCATCAGCAGAAGTGCTAGCTGCATTAGTATCTTGAACAACAAATGAAACCTTTATATCTTTTTTAGTAATAGCATACCAAGTTTTATCAGTATTACTACCAGTTAAAGTAATTTTACCATTACTATAAGCTTTATCACTAGTATGCGAAGTACTATCTAAGCTAAACCCAATTTTCGTATAAGAAGTTCTTTCAAAATCAGGAGTATCAACCATGCAACTAGTATTTTGAGCATCATTATTATAAACTTCTTTCAAAACGCATTTAGTCCTATCAGTATCCTTAAGCAAAGCACCATTACCATCAAAAGTAGCAGATAAAATAATTGCTTCTTTCTTATAAATTGCATATAAAGTTGTATCATTAGCCGGCATAGTAAAACTAGATAATCCGTTTTTCGCATTTTTATCAGTATTCCAGCCAACAAAAACCCAACCAGATTTTATACCTTCAACATTATTTATCAAAATTTTTGTACCATATGCATAATTACCAGTATCGCTTCCAATACTTGAAGTAAAACTAGTTCCACCATTAGTCTTATAATCAAAAACCAACTTATAATTACCAGTACTTGCTAAAGCCGTAATACTCATACTATCACTAACAGTAAGCTTGCCACCAGACTCACCAACTTTTTTACTAGTAGCATTTAAACCAAACATGCCTTTTTTCTCATCATCCCAAGATAAAGTACTACCGTCATACCAACCCAAAGTAGTATAACCACTTTTAGGAGTAATATTAGGCAGCCTTTTTACTAATAGTTAAACTATCCTCAGCATTATAACTAACAACAACAGCTTTCTTAAAAATAGCATATAAAGTTATATTCTTATTAGGCATTTTATACTCACTAAGAGCTTCTTTTTCATTCTTATCCGTACTCCAGCCAACAAATATCCAACCATTTCTAGTAGCTCTGATAGATAAATCAACATTTTTATTAGCATACTGTCTTAAAGTAGTCTCACCAGAAACAGTACCCAAATTACCATCATAAGTAACAGTATAAGCTTCACCAAAAGCACATTGCTCATTATAATTATAATAATAAATATTATTTTTATTTTCAATATCAACACATACAGTATCAGGATCTAATTCCTCATTAGTCTTAGGATTTTTAATATTCTTCTCTGCATATCCACCTTCTTGAAGTTCTTTTAAAGTAACACTTTTAATCTCACCAGAAGTTGGAAGTTCTGTCTTATTATCCGCACTCCAATTTCTCGCACTTAAAACAATATTATCCTTTTGTCTTTCTAAAGCATCATCCTGTCCGCTTTTGATACTCTTAGTAATAGGTGGGACAATAATAAGGAGTATTACAGAAAGAAGAACAAGTACACCTAATAGCTCAATTAAAGTAAAACCTTTCTTTTTCATATTTCACCTACTCATAACTAAAATTAATTTTTTTAATATCTGAAGTTCTATAACCCATACTGACATTAAAATAATCTCCAGCCTTAATCACCTCATCAAGCTGCATATCATATTTATTTTCCATACCTGACACATCAGAAATCGTTGCATGAATAACCTTAATTTCCTTATCAGTATCATTATTATTGATAATCTTCACGTCAATTTGATTTTCACTATATGAACAGTCAAACTCAAAATCACCAGCATATACCTTAATAGGTGCATCATTCTTACCACATCCAGCAACAAATACTATAACAATCAAAAATAAAATAATTTTTTTCACAAACACCCACTCCTATGTTAATTAAATTATAAACGAAAAACAGTAATATTTCAATTGTTAAAAAACAAAATTTAACGCATAATTACCTTTCATAATCTAATTTTAGCATTTAAAACTAAAATTTAAAAAAAACGGAACAAAAAAAGTAGTCGATGAAACTACTATTTCGCATTCTCTTCTTGATTTTTATAGCATTCTATATAAGCTTTTTCAAAATCAGTCAAATCATTAGGACTCATAAATACTAAAACCGCATTTTTATATTTAGTAAGTTCCGAAGGATTGTTCAAATTCAAATGATGTGCACCCTTAATAGAAGAAATCAAATCTTCAGTGGTCACATGATAACCCTCTTCCCCACGTGCATTATAAATATCCGCAATATAAACATCAGATAAATTATTAAAAATCTCTACATAATCATCAAAGAAAGCTTCAGTTCTAGAAAAAGTATGAGGTTGCCAAATCGCAACAACTTTCTTATCCGGATACTTTTGTGAAACAGCCTTCAAAGTACTTTTAATCTCTGTTGGGTGATGTGCATAATCATCAATAACCACATTATCCAAAACAAAATTTTCACTAAATCTTCTTTTCGCACCTTTAAAAGTTTTAAGTAACTTAGAAACAGTTTTTGCTTCCATTCTCTCATAAAAACAAACACTAATAGTTGCTAAAGCATCCAAAAGCATATGCTTACCATAAATAGGAAGCTCAAAATGTCCATAATAATTATCCTCTGCAAACACGTCAAAACTAATGCCTAAAGAATTATATACAACATTTTTAGCAATTATATCATTATCATCATCAAGACCATAATAAAATATTGGTTTACTAACTTCCAAAGAGTGGGTATAAGAATCATCACCACAAGCAATAACCATCTTCTCCGCATTATTCGCATAAGAAGTATAAGCATCAATCACGTCATCAATATTTTTATAATAATCAACATGATCAAGTTCAATATTAGTAATAATCGCATAATAAGGATGGTAAGCAAGAAAATGTCTTTTATACTCACAGGCCTCCAAAATAAAATATTTACTTTCCTTATTACCATATCCACTGCCATCACCTATCAAATAACTAGACCCCTCAATCACATGCGCAAGCATAGAAGAAGTAGTCGTCTTGCCATGACAGCCCGCAACCGTAATCGTCATAAACTTACTAGTAAGCTTACTAACCATCTCCTGATAAGTATAAATTTGCAAATCAAGCTCTTTAGCTCGAATAATTTCCGGATGATCATCGCCAATCACATTACCACGAATAATAATCATATTAGAAGTAATATTAGAAGAAGAGTAAGGTAAAACCTTAATTTCTCTTAAATTAAGACCCTCTTCAGTAAAAAAATGTCTTTCCTTATCACTGCCCATAACACTATAACCTAAATCCTTAAGTAAACAAGCAAGTGCACTCATACCAGTCCCCTTAATACCGATAAAATAATACATAATAACTCCTCCTTAACCAATAAACTGAATTATGTATGGTCCTAAAATCAAAACTAAAATAAGCGGAACAACAAACAAAACAGAAATAATACTTACCTTATTAGGTATCTTATTAATCTTCTCTTTAATCTCTAAAATCTGTTTATCCCTTAAAAAATCAACCTCATTATGAAGCGTATCAATAATGCTATTTCCAAACTCACTAGTCTGCATAATATTTAGTATAATATTATTAATAATATCCGAAGATATACGTGATTTAATACCACTTAAAGCTTCAAGTAAAGACTTTCCATACTTCATCTCATCTAAAGCCTCTTTAAACTCCGAAGAAATATCCGAAGAAACATTATCACAAGTAACATTCAAAGCATTCTCCAAATTACGTCCAGACTCTAACGTAAGTGTTAAAATTTCAAAGAAAAACAAAGACTGATGTTCCAAACGTTTATTTCGTAAACTAATTCTTCTAGTAATATTATAATAATAAAATCCATAATAATACAAAATAGTAACAAAAGGTGCTAGTAAATAGCCAATCTTACTAATATACAAAACTAAAACAAACACCAAAATACTAGTAAAAAGTCTTATATTGCAAAATGTTAAAGCATCATATTTAGCCTCTTTTCCTAAATAATTTAAATCCTTCTCTAAACTTTCAATATCATTAAGGCGGTAAATCTTTTGAATAAAACTCCTCTTCATTAAATCACCACCTTCATTACCTTTCTAACGAAAATAACAAAAATAATATAATACAAAATCATAAACAAAAGTAAAATATTACCAATAGATGTATTAATAAAAGGCATAAAATAATCAGGATTAATCAAACTTACCACAAACACAAAGAAAAAAGGAATACCAATTAAAACAAACACCACAAGTTTACTGCCACTAGTAAGTGACTTAAGCTCAAGTCTAAGTTTTCTTTTATCAAATAAACTTCTTTCAATCGAAGAAAATACCTCAGTAATATTTCCGCCAGTCTTATTCAAAATAGATAAAGACGCCGTTAAATAACTTGCTTCCTCTAAATCAATTCTATGTGCAAACCTTTTAAAAACATCCGAAATAGAAAGTCCATATAAAAGTTCCAAACTCATTTTATTAAACTCTCTGCCAATAATTCCATCAAGTTCACTGCTTACATTATCAATCGCCTGAATAATACTTCTTCCAGATTTAAAAGAATTATTCATAATCGTGATTGCTGCAATAAAATCACTTTCCACTTTCCACCTGAACACCTTATATTTAGCCATAAGTAAAACATCTAAAACAAAGAAGCCTAAAGTAAATACAAGTATAAGTTCCGAAGAATCTATTACCTTAAGTTGTAAAGCTTTCGCAACAATCGCAATCAAACAAAAACAAATGCCAATCACAATCTTACCACTAAAAATATCTAAACCATTTTTATGAAAAGAAGAAACAATCGCATATTTATCAAGCCTATCAGCATATTTCTTTATAAAAATAGACTTTTCAAAAACATGCCCCACCTTAGAAATAATTCGATCATAAAGTCCAAAAAACTTATCAAAAAATGTCGGATCATTATTTTCAAAAGGTTCAATCACGAAAGGTGTAATTCTCTTTTCAAACTTTAAGGTATTTAAAAATCTAAACATCAAATAAATAACAAAAAGTAAAACAGCAATAATAACAACCTGTAAAAAAAGCAAATTGCCATGAACAATACTCACATCAACACTTTTATAAGCCGTATTCCCTGCACTATCCGTTACCGTATAAACAAGCTCACCACCAGTACTCGCAATATCTGAAGCATTACTTGTCACCAAAGTTGTAATATCACCATCAACATTATCAGAAGCTTTAATAGCTAAATCAATCTTCTCACCCTTATTAATTTTTATACTGTCAGAAGAAATCTCAATCACCGGAAGCTCCTTATCAACCGCATAAACCCCACTTTGAATAGTCTTAGAAAAACCATTTTTCAAATTAGCCGTAATAACAATCTGATAATTACCTGTTTCAGATAAATAAATAGAAGTACTTTCTAAATCACTTTCCTTTTCAAAAATAACATTACCATCTTTATATATCTGATAAACATAAGAGGTAACATCAGAACTTTTAGTGAAAACAACATTAATAGTTTGATTAGTTGGCTTAGCACTATTTATATTAAACTGAAAAGCATCCATAACATTACCTCCCCACTAATCAATTAAAAATATCATCCAAATCGTCAATGCCCTTAGCCTTAATTCTACTATAAACCTTAGGCACATAATCATGCATTAAAAATTCACCAACAACATCACCATTTGGCAAAACATCCGTCTGTTTAAACTGAAAAATTTCTTTTTGAATAATTTCTCCATTTTCTAGGCCTATAATTTCTGTAATACTACTAACACGTCTTCTACCATCAGAAAGTCTTTTAACCTGAACAACAATTTGAATAGCACTCTCAATATATTCACGAATAGCACTAACAGGAATTTCCACCCCATTCATTAAAACCATCGTCTCAAGCCTATTTAAAGCATCAACCGGAGAGTTCGCATGCATAGTCGTCATACTACCATCATGACCAGTGTTCATAGCTTGAAGCATATCAAAAGCTTCCTTACCACGAACCTCACCAACAATAATTCTATCTGGCCTCATTCTAAGAGAATTAATAACTAAATCCCTTATTGTAATCGCACCACCACCATCATAATTAGTAGTTCTAGTTTCCAAAGAAATAACATGCGACTGCTTAAGCTTAAGTTCCGCTGCATCCTCAATCGTAATAATACGATCATCCGGCGAACAAAACGAAGATAAAACATTCAAAAGCGTTGTCTTACCAGCACCAGTACCACCAACAACAATAATATTAAGTTTAGCATGCACACACGCTGCTAAAAATCTTGCCATATAAGGCGTCAAAGTACCAGTCCTTAAAAAATCCTCAATATTGGCAAGCTCCGCCTTAAACTTACGAATAGTAAGTACCGGACCATTTAAAGATAAAGGAGGCAAAACCGCATTAAGTCTTGAACCGTCAGAAAGCCTTGCATCAACCATCGGATGAGCCACATCAATTGTCTTACCAATCGGCTGAATTAACCTTTGAATAACCCTTACGATATGTTCCTTATTAATAAAACTAACACTACTATCACGAATAATTTTACCATCAAGTTCCACATAAATTTCATTAGGACTATTAACCATAATCTCCGTAATAGACTTATCATCCAAAAGTTCCGTTAAAGGGCCAAAACCATTAATCTCATTATCAATTAAATTATAAATATAACTTCTCTCTTCATTAGTAAGGTCATATCCTTCAATAGTCCTATCAATTTGCTCTTTAATAAATTCACCCATTGAATTATTATTTGAAGCATCATTATCAATAATATTCTGAATAATCCTACTGCGAAGCTTATCAAGTAAATCTTTATTCGGAAACTCATCATAATCATCAACTTGACGTACTAAATTGTTATTTTCTTCATAAGCAAACTCTTGCGTAAACTTTTTAGCTTCCATAACCTCACCCCTTTAAAACATCATTAACTAAACTTTCTAAAACCTTATACCCCTTAGACTTTTGTAAATAAGGAAGAAGAGTTAAAACCTCACCATTTTGAATAACTTTTTGCATATTTTTCATATAAAAAGACTTCGGAATAACATACTTAATATCTACACCTAAAATCGTACTTGCATCATAAGAAGTCAAAAGTTCCCTATTTAAAGCCTCATTCAAAACAAGTACATACTTAAAAGAAGACATATCTTGATAAATAGAAAGCATTGTTTTCATATTTTTTAAATCCATTAAATCACTAGTTACCGAATAAATAATCGTATCACTATGATCGAAGGTAATTAAATTAATATTATCAATAATGTGATTAGTGTCAATCAAAATAACATCATATTTAAACCTTAAATAATCCAAAATAATACTTACATATTTAGAGTTAATCTTATAAGCATTCCTAGGATCTTTTGGTGCCGGCAAGACATCAATAAAATCATTATATTTAAAAATATAATCTTCAATATTACCAAACCTATTATTGCCAATATCGTCCGTTAAAACATATAAATCCTTATTAAAAGGCACATTTAAACTAGCTGCAATAGTTCCCGCATGCATATCAAAATCAACAATAATCGTTTTCTTCTTTTTCAAAGATAAAATACCAGCTAAACATAAAGTAAGCGTTGTTTTACCTGTACCACCTTTAACCGAAGTAACTGTAATAATTTGTGCTTGATTTAAAGCCACATAAACCGCCTCTATTCCTTATAAATCTTCTTACTATTAACATCACCTACATAAGTAACATCAATATCAAATTTTTTTAAAATAATACCAACATTATCTTCCTTAAAACTAACCTTAATTAAATTACCATCATAACTAACACTGGCTGTGCCATCAGTATTTTTAGAAATAAGCTTATACATATTATCAAAAACATCATCATCAGATAAATGTCTAAAGCCATAACTAATCGCCCTTTTAATTTCACTTTCATCCTTACTTTTTAAAATACCCAAATTACCAACTTCGACGATAATCATAATCAAAATAAAAATTAAAGGCAAAAGCAAAACAAACACCACTAAACTCTGACCTCGGTTATTCATAACTTTCCTCTTTAAAAATGCTCTTACTAGTTTTAAGTTCATAATTTTTCAAAAAAGTTGTATCAATCTTTTTAGAAACCGTAATCAAAAGCATATCATCTTCATTTTTAGTATCAATATTAAAATTATCTAAAGAAGCAAGTGCCAAAGCTTTTTTCTCTTCCCCATTCATATAAAAATCGGCCACAGTATCTAAATTATTATTCAAATCATATTTACTCATAAAAAGCATACCAACATCAAAGATAGCTAAAAGAATAAAAATAAGCACAGGAAGTATCAAAATAAACTCAACCAAAGCTTGACCTTTCTTATTCATGTACCATCACCTATCATAAATAATTATATCAAAATTAAGACTAATAAACAATTAAAAAAAAAGAAAATTTATCCATTGATAATCTTCTTTAAAACCTTAAGCCCACTTTTTTCCAGCCTAGAAATCTGTGCCTGACTAATTCCAATTTCTTCAGCTAATTCCGTTTGCGTTTTACCCATTATATATCTTTCCATAAGCACATACCTTTCTTTATCCTTAATCTTCAAAAGAGCATCCCTCAAAGCAATTTTAGTCTCTAAATCATAAAAATAATCCGGATTACCAATCTGATCAGCTAAATAAATTACGTCTCCCCCATCATTATAAATTGGTTCAAACATACTAACCGTATCTTTTAAAGAATTAAGTGCATTATAAACATCAACCTCCGGTAAATTCAAACTTAAACTAATCTCTTTTATAGATGGCTCTTTCAAATTTTCATTAATAAAATTCTCCTTAAACTTCAAAATTTTATAAGCCAAATCTTTCACACTCCTAGGAGTTCTTAAACTACTGTTATCCCTTAAATATCTTTTAATTTCGCCCAAAATCATTGGAACTGCATAAGTTGAAAACTTAACATCATGTGATAAATCAAAATTATCAATCGCTTTAATAAGCCCCACGCAGCCCACCTGAAACAAATCATCCATATTATCACATCTGCTTCTATACTTCTTCAAAATAGATAAAACAAGTTTCAAATTACCGTTAATCAGTTCCTCTTTAGCCCGCATATCACCACTTTGATATCTCTTAAATAAAGTAACTTGTTCTTGAGAGCTTAAAACCCTAATATCCGCAGTATTCACGCCACATATATCCACTTTATGACGTGCCATAAAAAAATCTCCTTTCATACCTGTTATGGTGCAAAAAGAGATTTTTTATACAATTAATTTAAAATTTTATAAATCAAAAGAATAATTACGAAAAAGCTCATTAAAGTGCCCAGTATACCATAAATACACTTATAATCTTTTAAATCATAACTTTCTCTGAAAAATAAAGCTAAAGTTAAAACAAATAAAACAAAAGCAAGTACAGCAAAAATATAAACAAACCAAACATTAACAAAAATAAATAGAAAACTTAAAACTAAAGCTAAACCAAAATAAACAAAATTACCAGTTACAATATTAAAAGAATTCTTAAAATTAATATCTAATTTAAATACCTTTCCAAAAAATAAATATATAAGCAAAGATAAAAGAATAAATCCACTCCAAATAGAAATAAAAATATTAATGAATATCCTGAAATAATCAATGTTATAGCTCACCGCATAACCCAAAAAATTATTGACCGGAACAGCTAACGTTTCTTTAACAAAAAGCATTCCAAACAAACCAGATAAAACACTTAAAACTAAAACAAAAATCAAAGAAAAATTAAAATTGCCCTCTTCACTATATTTTTTTAAGCTACTAGAAGGATTTAAAAAAATATCTTTTAAACCAAGTATATTATCTTTAAATTTAAAATCATGCTTAAACTTGCACGCACAAACTTCCCCTTCTTCAAGTTCTCTACCACATTTATCACATTTCATAAAAAATTACCTCCTAAAAATATAATAATATAAAGTCCACTCAAAAACAACTACAAAAATAAAATATCACTTAGATTTCAGAAAAGAAGTAAATAAAATCAAATAAGCAAGTGAAATTAAATACCCTCCTAAAATATCAGTCGCATAATGTACGCCCAAATAAATACGACTTAAACCAATAGTCAAAATAAGTGAAATTAAAAATAAACAAATTAACTTTCTGTATTTAAAATTGCTTTTCCAAATCAAATAAATAATAAATCCATAAATAGCTAAAGAAAACATCGCATGAAATGAAGGAAAACTAAAACTCACCTCATTTATAGTCATATAGCTCGGTCTATCCCGCATAAAAATATATTTTAGAATAAAGCTTAAAAGAAAAATACCTGTGAAATTAAAAAACATTAACTTACCATAATAAGGTTTAAAACAAAACATAATAATCACAAATAAAATTCCAAATGACGCACTTCCAAAAAAAGTAATAAACCTAACAAAAAAAGTCAAATAATCATTAGCAAATGAAGTCACAAAAGAATGAATATTATCATCAAATAAAACCGTTTTCCCTTGAGTAACAAAATAAGCTAAAAAAGAAAACAAAATCAAACAAAAACTAAATAAAATCCATTTAAAATACTTCACTTTAAAGGCACCTTCTTAATATGATTACCGATAATTTCAGAAACATCAAAAATCGTCACAAAACTAGAAGCCTTAGCTTCACTTAAAATATCCTTAAGCATAGAAACTTCAAACCTTGTAATAACAGTGTATAAAACATCTTTATTATCATTAGAAACAATACCTCTACCATTAACAATTGTAGCCGTTCTACCTAATCTGCTTAAAATCATACCTGCAATTTCCTCACAATCAGCAGTAAGAATAAACACTGCTTTCGCACTATTAAGTCCATCTGATACCATATCAATAACCTTGTAAGTAACAAAATAAGTAAGCAGTGAATATAAAGCCCTTTCAACACCAAAAACAAATAAAGCCATACCATAAACAAAAATATTAAAGAAAAAAACAACCTGTCCAATCGATAAACTATTATTTCTGCTAATTAAAATAGCAAGCATTTCTGAGCCATCTAAACATCCGCCTTCTTTAATAACAAGTCCAACACCAACACCAAGCAAAATACCACCATAAACCGTAGCAAGTAAAGTATCAGAAATTAAAGCATCAAAATGGCTAAAAATCTCTAAAAATAAAGAAAATAAAGCCATCGCATAAACCATCTTACATAAAGTTTTTTTACCTAAAGATTTATAGCAAATAAA
>CAKPAT010000034.1 GCA_934133155.1 uncultured Bacilli bacterium | reverse complement strand
ATAATTTTTTAGGTGTAATAACTTTTAAGATAATATACATATCACCTTTTCTAAAGCCATTAACTTCAGGAACACCATTGCCTCTAAGTCTTAACCTATCTCCAGTTTCACTACCTGCAGGAATTGAAACAGTAACAGAACCATCTAAAGTCGGTACATCACGTTTACAGCCTAAAACTGCGTCGGCAATTGTAATTGGGAACTCTAAATAAATATCGTCGCCTTCACGTTCGAAAATTGAATGTGATGCCACCTTAAACTCTAAATAAATATCCCCATTAGGTCCACCATTAACACCTGGTTCACCTTTACCAGAAATTCTAAGTTGATTACCAGTATCTACACCTGCAGGAACTTTAACTTCAATTTCTTTAGTGGTTTTAACTTTACCTGTTCCACGGCACTTACGGCAAGTTTCCTTATAACTTTTACCATTACCACCACATTTATCACAAACAGTTTTAGTCATAAAAGCACCAAATAAAGTTTGTTGTTGTGCAGTAACTGTACCTGTACCGTGACATTTATCACAAACAGATTCACCGAAGCCACCAGCTCCATGACACTCTTCACAAGTATCATTTAAAGTTAATGTAAGAGTTTTTGTACATCCAAAAGCAGCCTCCTCAAAAGTTAAATCAACACTTACAACAGAATCTCTTCCTTTTGTAGCTCTAGATGTTCTTGAAGAACCAAAATCAGAAAAGCCAGAACCAAAACCAGAAAATCCTCCAAATAAATCACCAAAAATATCTGAAAAATCAAAACCAGAAAAATCATAACCACCAGCACCATTATTATTAAACGCTGCTTGACCAAATTGATCATATTTTTTCCTTTTATCAGGATCAGAAAGTACAGCATAAGCTTCCTGTGCTTCTTTAAATTTTTCAGCTGCATCAGGCTCCTTAGAAACATCAGGGTGATATTTCTTAGCTAATTTTCTAAAAGCACTTTTAATCTCATCAGCACTAGCGTCCTTACTAACACCTAAAACCTCATAATAATCTCTTTTATCCATCATACTCACCTACTTCTCATAAATTTCTTTAAATTCTTTTATTGTATCTCTAAACATATCTAAAGCATCAGAAATAAACTTTGGACTAGTCACATCAATACCTGCCATTTTAAGCTCCAAAGGTGCATCCATACTTCCACCTAAACTTAAAAACTTCAAATAATTATCTCTGAATTCTTTATCACCGCTTAAAATATTTTTAGCAATATAGCACGCAGCCGCTAAACCAGTAGAATACTGATAAACATAAAAATCATAGTAAAAATGCGGTATCTTTTCCCATTCATATCTAATTTCAGAATCGCAAATCATATTATTGCCTGAATATTTTTTATAAAGCTTATAATAATTATCAGAAATAAACTCACTAGTTAAAATTTCACCATTATCTTCACTTTCATGCATTAACTTTTCAAATTCAGCAAACATCGTTTGTCTAATAATTGAACCTTTAAAAAGTTCCATTAAACTATCTAAAATAGTAAGCTTAACGTTTTTAGAAGAAGTATTATCAATCAAATATCTAGCAAGTAAAATTTCATTAACCTGTGAAGCAATTTCCGCCACAAAAATCTCATAATTATGATAAGTATAAGAATTATTTAAAATAGAATAATATGAATGCATAGAATGTCCAAGCTCATGTGCAAGAGTTGAAACATCTGAAAACTTACCATTAAAATTAAGTAAAACATAAGGCTTAGAAGTAAAGCATCCCCAAGAATAAGCTCCACCTTTTTTACCTTTATTTGGGAAAACATCAATCCATTTCTCATCAAAAGCTTTCTTTAAATTATTTACATAATCATTTCCTAAAACACTTAAAGCATTTAAAACAATATCACGTGCTTCTTCAAAAGAATAATTAGTCTCATCATTAACTAATAAAGGTGTATAAATATCATAAATATGTAGTTCGTCTAATCCCATAACCTCTTTTTTTAGATTATAATAATCATCCATAATAGATAAATTATCACTAACCGTATTAATCAAATTATCATAAACTAAAGGATCAATAAAATTATTCAGTAAACTAGCATCTCTAGCACTAGCAAACCCTCTAAGCTTAGCCGTCGCATTAGCCGCCATAACCTTGCCACTATAATTACTAGCTAAAGTATTTGAAACACCCTCATAACCTTTATAAAGACTGTAAAAAGCTTGTTTCCTAACATTCCTATCCTTATCACTAATATAAATAGAATAATTATTATTAGTAAGCTCTACTAAATTACCAGAAGAATCCTTGATATTATCAAACTTCAAATCAGTATTTATAAGATAAGAAGCTGTATCAGAAATAGTACCCAAAGACCTAGATAAACTACTTAAAATCTTCTCTTCACCCTTAGGCAAAATATGTTTTTTCATTCTAAATAAACATTCAAAATAATAATCATACTTAGAAAGTTCAGGAACCTCTTCCTTAAACTTAGTAAAATCAGAGACATCTAACTTCATAAGCTCTGGCGTCACAAAAGAAGAAGCTAAAGCTAAAGAAGAATAAAGCTTATCAATCTTCCCTTTCATCTTTTGATACAAACCATTATTCAAATCCTCATCAAACCTCAAAGAAGCATACATCATCAAAGCATCAAGCTTAATAGAAGTCTTCTCGTCAAACTCTAAAAAATCATAAATATTTAAAGCCGTATTAAGCTTATTTTCATAAGACTTATACTTACTTTCCAAATCACCTAAATTATTAAAATCTTCTTCCCACTTATTATCAGTGTAAAGTAAACTTAAATCCCATTTATACTTATCATCAATTTCACTACGTTTTTTTTCTTTAATTACCATATTTCTCCTAACTACGGATAAAGTTCTAGTCACCTAGAACTTCACCCATTATTTTTCTTCATATTCAGCGTCTTTAACATCATTATCTTTTTTCTCTTCAGTAGTATTACCTTCAGCTTGTGCTTTTTTAGCAGCTTCTTCATAAAGCTTAGCACCTAAAGACATAGCAGACTCATTAAGTTCATCTTTCTTCTTCTTAATATCTTCTAAATCATCTTTCTTCAAAGCTTCTTTTAATGCTTCAATACCTTTTTCAGCTTTTTCTTTATCTTCTTTAGAAACTTTATCACCTAATTCCTTAAGAGATTTTTCAGTCATAAAGATAGTTTGTTCAGCTTCATTTCTAGTATCAGCCTCATCTTTACGTTTTTCATCAGCTTGTTTATTAGACTCAGCCTCTTTAACCATCTTATCAATTTCTTCATCAGATAAATTAGTAGAAGAAGTAATAGTAATAGATTGTTCTTTATTAGTACCTAAATCTTTAGCTTTAACATTAACAATACCATTAGCATCAATATCAAATTTAACTTCAATTTGTGGAACACCACGAGGAGCAGCTGGAATATTTGTTAATTGGAAATTACCTAAAGTCTTATTATCAGCAGCCATAGGTCTTTCACCTTGTAAAATATGAATATCTACAGCAGGTTGATTATCAGCAGCCGTTGAGAATACTTGTGACTTACTTGTAGGAATAGTCGTATTTCTTGGAATAAGAACAGTACAAACGCCACCTAAAGTTTCAATACCAAGTGAAAGAGGTGTAACATCAAGTAAAACAATATCATTAACATCGCCAGTTAAAACTCCACCTTGAATAGAAGCACCCATCGCAACAACCTCGTCAGGATTTACACCTTTAGAAGGTTCAATACCAAGTTCTTGCTTGATAATTTCAGCAATTTTAGGCATTCTTGTAGAACCACCAACTAATAAAACTTTATCAATATCATTCTTAGAAAGTTTAGCGTCCTTTAAAGCCTTTCTAACTGGTTCCAAAGTAGAATCTGTCAAATCATGAGTTAACTCTTCAAATTTAGCTCTAGTTAAAGACATATCTAAATGTAAAGGTCCATCAGAACTTTGAGAAATAAATGGTAGAGAAATATTAGTAGTAGTCATACCACTTAAATCCTTTTTAGCTTTTTCAGCAGCATCTTTAAGTCTTTGCATAGCCATTTTATCCTTAGATAAATCAACACTGTTAGACTTTTTAAACTCACTTACCATATAATCAACAATTCTTTGATCATAATCATCACCACCTAAGTGGTTATTACCACTAGTAGCTTTAACTTCAAATACACCATCACCAATATCTAGGATTGAAACATCAAATGTTCCACCACCTAAATCATAAACCAAAATCTTTTCAGGTTTATCTTGCTTATCAAGACCATAAGCCAAAGCAGCAGCAGTAGGTTCATTAATAATTCTTTCAACCTCTAAGCCTGCAATCTTACCAGCATTCTTAGTAGCCTGTCTTTGTGCATCATTAAAGTATGCAGGAACAGTAATAACCGCCTTATCAACCTTTTCACCTAAATAAGCTTCAGCAGTTTTCTTCAAATCAGAAAGAATCATTGCACTAATCTCTTCAGGAGTATACTCCTTACCATTAGCCTTAACTTTCTTATCAGTTCCCATTAATCTTTTAATAGAAGAAATAGTCTCAGGGTTAGTAACCATTTGGTTCTTAGCAGCCTGACCAACAATTATCTCTCCATTCTTAAAAGCAACAACAGAAGGAGTAGTTCTAGAACCCTCAGGGTTTGCAATAACCTTAGGTTCAGAAGCCTCCAAAACAGCAACACAACTATTAGTTGTACCTAAATCAATACCAATAATTTTACTCATAAAATATCACCTTTCCTTTATTCACTGACCTTAACCATAGCAGGTCTAATAACTTTTTCTTTATATAAATAACCTTTCTGCATAACCTCAACAACCATACCAGACTCCATATTTTCTACCTTTTCAGTCAAAACAGCCTGATGGAACTTTGGATCAAAAGGTTTATTATTACCGTCAATTGCCTTAACATCAAATTTATTAAGAATATCAACCAAATGACAATAAATCATTTTAAATCCCTGTAAAAACTTAGAAAGCTCGTCAGTCAAATTAGTATCATCAAGACCAATCGCCCTTTCAAAATTATCAACAACAGGTAAAATCTCTTTAATTAAATCTTCGTTAGCATACTTAAGCATTTTAGAAACTTCCTCATCTTTACGCTTACGGTAATTAATATTATCCGCTTGAAGTTTAAGTAAAGACTCCTCTAACTTTTTAACCTTTTCTATATCTTCATTATGCTCTTTCAAAAGCTTTTCATACTTTTTATCGTGTTTTTTATGTTTACCATGTTCACATTCATGTTTTTCGCACTTTCCAGAACATTCTTCATGTTTCTCTTCCATTTAATCACCCACCTATATTTTTTTTTATATAATCTAGTAAAGCCTCTGCCCTATCATATTCCATTCTTTTAGGACCAATTAAAGCAATTGTTCCCTCTTCACCATTATGGTAAAAACTAGTTTTAATAATAGAAATATCATCATCAAAGTCATTTTCTTTACCAATATATACCTTTATTTCATCATCTTCCTCTTTAATACTTTTAATAAGATCCTTATCATCAAACTTACTTAATAAACTTCTTATCTTATTAACATCATTAAATTCCGGTTCCATAAGCAAATTATTAGCCCCAGAAACCTTAATGTTAGGTTTCGGTACAAAATCACTAAAAGCATTGTAAAAAGCATTGTATAAAGCCTCATGCTGCTCCACACACTTATTAATAATCGGTTTAATTTCAAATTCCAAAACCTTACTAACATCAGCAAGTGGCACACCAACAATCATCTTATCAATAATCTCAATTGTTTGCTTAACCTCAGCCTTACTAATACCTTCCTCAAGTACTACATTTCGATTTTCCACATGACCCTTATCAGTAATAATAATTGCAATCATCTTATTTTGATCAATTGGAACAACCTCAACCTTAGCAATCTTATTATCATCAGAAGATTTTCCTAAAACAATAGCCGTATAATTAGTTAGCTCTGAAACAATCTCCATACTCTTCGTAATAGCGTCAGACAAAACCAAAGAATTATTTGCAAAAAGTTGATTAAGTCTAAGCATATCTTCACCAGTAAGCTCTTTAGGTTTCATAATATAATCAACATAATACCTATAGCCCTTATCACTTGGTATCCTTCCAGAAGAAGTATGCATTTTTTGAATTAAACCAAAACTCTCTAAAGTAGCCATCTCATTTCTCACAGTTGCACTAGAACACTTAAGCTTTTGGCATAAAGCCTTTGAACTAACCGGTTGTGCCGACTTAATATAATTCTCCACAATAAGTTTCAAAAGTTCTTCCTGTCTTGTAGTAATCATATTATCACTCCTTAGCACTCCCTTTTCAAGATTGCTACTTCATTATAACATTATATGTTAGCACTGTCAATATATGAATGCTAATTTTACAAAATTAATTTTTTAAACACCCAATCGGAACAACAAATATACCATCTTCCCTTTTATAAGCATAACTTCCAACTCCAGTAAGCACCATCATGAAAGCCGGACTATTCATAAAGTTCGTATCAATTTTATTTTTAAGCTTAATTAAATTAGCGCACCCTTCTTCAATTAACTTATCCCCACCAAGCTTAACTTCTATAAGGCCATAAGAACCATTTCTTAAATGAATAACCGCATCACATTCCAAATCAGAAGAATCCCTATAATGATAAACATTACCATTATTAGCCTCCGCATAAACCCTTAAATCACGAATACATAAAGATTCAAATATTAAACCAAACGTTCTTAAATCACCCATTAAATCATTTGGGCCAAGACCTAAAGACGCCACACAAATTGAAGGATCAACAAAATACCTCGTATCAGATGTCCTAGTTGCTACCTTACTTCTTAAATTAGGATTCCAAGCAGGACTTTCCTCAACAACAAATATTTTTTTAAGCGCATTAACATATGAAACCACCGTATCAGTATCCAGTGAAGAAGAATCATTTCTGATCATATCTTCTTTAATCGTCTCATTATTTGCCTGCGTTCCAACATTTCTAGCATAGCTCCTCATTAAATTCTTAGCCCTTAAAGGATTTCTACTAACCCCGTCAACCCTTGAAATATCAGAGTT
Source organism: uncultured Bacilli bacterium (assembly GCA_934133155.1). Taxonomy (GTDB): domain Bacteria; phylum Bacillota_I; class Bacilli_A; order RF39; family UBA660; genus Coprosoma. The sequence goes on along the minus strand of CAKPAT010000034.1, from coordinate 4,681 downwards.
AACCACTGCATCATAATAATCATAAGCTTGCTCAAGCGCAATATCCTTATCCATAAAAATACTTCTAGGCCAGCCACCACGGCAGCATAAAAAAGCCACATCTTCCAAAGATAAATTATTTTGACCACTAATATTATCTGGATTTTCAAATAAATCTTTTAAACTAACATCACCATTTGACTCCCCAGATTCATATAAACTCATTGGTCTCATAGTAAGCCACGAAAATCTTCCCGTACCCGTATGACTAACATTATCCATATTTGCCGGAACAGAAGAACCCGTCAAAATAAACTGTCCCTCTTCTCCTCTATGATCAACTTCAAACCTAACCGCGTCCCATAACTTTGGTGCAAGTTGCCACTCGTCAATAAGTCTTGGAACATCACCATTTAAAAGTAAACTTGGATTTATATCCGCCAGCATAATATTTTGATTTTTATCTTCCGGCTTTGCCATATAAAGAATACTTTTAGAAACTTGCTCTGCCGTTGTTGTTTTTCCGCACCATTTAGCGCCCTCAATCAAAACCGCACCTTTACCTTTCAATTTTTTCACAAGTATCTCGTCCGCAATCCTTTTCTTATATTTCTTCATAAAACCGCCTCCATATACCTATAATATACACATTTTTTTAAAAAATATCAAATTTTTCGGTTAATCGCTGATTATTTTTCGGTAAAATGCTGATTTTTATTCGGTTAAATGCTGAAAAAATAGTGACCAAAATCACTATTTAAACTCTAAATGTAATAATTCCATTACCAGAAATCTCTAAATTTACATCCTTATTAACATCTTCAATATAAATATATGTACCTTTCTTATCTAAAATACCATTATCAATCTTATAGTTCGAATAATAAATACTTTTCAAAATAGTCCTAAAAAGAAAATCATACCTCGATAAATCAATCAAATCATCATTCGGAGTAATACTCAAAACATATCTCGCATCACTCACATAATAATGGTCTTTCAAATAACTATTAAATTTTAAAATATCATCATTTTCAAAAACAAAACCATTTAATTTCAAATTCAAAAAATCACTCTTATTATTTTTCAAAAACTTAAATAAATCTTTGTACTCATAATTGCTATCTAAATTAAGAAAATAAAGATTAAGACTAGAGAAATCCAAATTATCCCTCAAATCACAGTTATCTAAACTCAAATAACCAATATTACCGCTTAAACTTCCTTTTAAATTCTTATTAGAAGTAAGCGATAAAACACTTAAACTATCCATTTTATTTAAAGGACTAACATCACGAATATCATTATTAGATAAATCAAGTGTATCTAAATTTAAGCCAGTAAGTCCACTAACAGAAGTAAGTAAATTGTGAGATAAAATTAAAGTATCAAGTGATTTCATAATGCCAAAAGAAACATCCGAAAGATTATTATTTGATAAATTTAAAGAAATAAGCGTATCCGAAGAAAAACCTTTCAAAGAAGAAATATTATTTTTAGATAAATCTAAATCAGTCACTTTAAAATCTTTAAACTGTGATAAATCACTAATATTACATTCAGAAAGATAAATTGCATCAATATCCTTCAAAGAGCTAACATCACTAACCTTATTGCCCGATAAATTAATACTTCTAACATGACTATTTTTAAAAGCACTAATATCCTTAAAATTATTATTCTTTAAAGAAAGTTCATTAATATTCAAATCATTAAAAATAGAAATATCAGAAAGGCCTGCTTCATCCATATTAAGATAAATCGGATAATCATTATTTAGCTTTTTCAAAGAAGAAACATCAGAAAGTTTAACCTTATTCAAAACCAAATAATAAAGAAATTTAAAATTTTCAATACCACTTAAACTTTTAACACTAGAGCCACTTAAATCAACAGTATATAAATCATTCAAAAAAGCAATGTCCAAAAGATCATCAATATCCATATCTTTTAAATAAATAGTAGATAAACCATTTGGAATTAAAGAAAAATTAGTAATCTTATTTCCTGATAAATTTAAAGAATATAAATCCTTTAAACCAGTTAAATCTTCAAAACTCTTAAGACCGCAGTATCCAATATCTAAATAATTTAAATTTTTAAGCAAACTATAGCCAGAAACATTATTATTATAAGATAAATCCACATAAGAAAGGCCCACCAAATCACTAAGTCCACTTACATCAGTAATATTATTATGTGACAAATCAACACTAGCAAGATTTTTAAGCCCTTTCAGAAAAGAAACATCTGTAATATTATTATTAGATAAATTAACATAAACCAAATTAGAAAAAATACCTAAATTAGAGAAATCCGAAGAAGAAAGATTTAAATCATTAAAATCCAAAGAGGTAACCGTATTTAGCACCGTTTTAGTAATATAATCCTCACCATCTTTATTAATAAGATAACTACTAAAATTATCCTTAATATAATCACCAAGCATGCCTTTAATGTCACTCACTTTGTAAGCATCATCTAAAGAAACAGACAAAACTCCACTAAGCTCCCTTTCAACAGTTTGATCATCATAAGAAATATAAAAGTAACCATTATCACCAAAACCAGTGCCCCATGAATTAAGTGCAATATATGCTCCATCATGAATAGGCTTATCCTTAAAATTGTCCTTAGAATAATTATCGTCCCAGCCTACAATAGAAATCGCATGATCTGTAAAACACTCATCTCCACAGTACAAATTACCAGAATTAATCTTCGAAGAATCAATAACCGCATATAAAGAGCCATTTTTCATAATATGTTTTTTAGCCAAATTTCTAAAATCACTAACCTGCTTATCAGACTTATCTGAAACCCCATTATCCTTTATAAGTGAAGGAAAAGAAATCGTATTTGTCACATTATAAACCTCATTTAAAGACAAAAACTTACTGTAACCATCCTTATCATAATCCTTGTACTGTGCATCACTTTCCAAAACAACACCAGAAAGTGCCAAATACTTCTCAAAGTCCGAAAAATTACCTCCACCATGAACATTTCTATTTCCATAAAGTAAATTAGAAGTCAAATAATCTACATGAATTTCCGAGAAATCATAATCACCAAGTTTATTCAAACTCATAAAAGTCTCCAAAGACTTCATAGATGCAAAATCCCAGCACAAGCCAAAAACTCCTTGATTTTCCACCTTAATATTAATCACATCACGCAAATTAAACTTTTCCGGAATAGACTCATCTCCACTATCCATATCTTCAATCACATCAAAAGGAATATCTTCTTTTCTAGGAATAACATCCAGTTTTTCCTTTTCCTTTTCGTCCATTTCCTCATACTTTTTATAATCATCAGTATAACTGCTTTTCTCACCATCACTAATATCCTTTTTATCATCCTTTATACCAACAATCTCTTTCTGCTTATCATTCAAAGAAGACGGTTCCTTAACTTTAGTACTCTTTTTACTAAGGCCAAACCAAGTTCCCAAAATCAAAAGAAAAATTAAAATAACAATAATCAAAACCTTCCACCAAGAAAACTTTTTAACAAAATCTTTCATACCATCCCTACCTTAACACAATAATATCACATAAATATGATAGTGTAAATAAAAACGTAAATTTTAAACAAATTTGTTAAAATCAAAGTATAAAAGGTAATAAAATAAGATGTTAATTTTGACAATTACTAGACAAAAGCCTCAATCATTCCGCTCAAATTAGACCCCTAAAAATAAATTAAATTCATATTCCAAGAAAAAGTCAATAACAAAAAAATAGATAAAAACTACCTATTCTTTAATTTTTCATACATTAAGCATAACTTATTATATCTATATTCTAAACACTTAAAATAAAACTCTTTTCTAACATCACTAATAATAAAAACACCATTAAAATCATTAGGAATATCATAAATAAACTTCTTAATTTTATCTAAATTAATATTAGGGACTAACTTAACTAAAGCCTCATTACAATCTTCATTTTCTAACTTTTCCATATATTCAAAAGGATTTATTTGCCTACCATTTAAAGAAAATATACATAATCTAGTTTTATAAACACTATCTTCAAAACAGTTATAATCACTTAATATTTTGCTTATTTGTTCGTCACTAGATTTTGTGTTAAAAGAAGCACCATTATCAAAAACAGGACTAACTACCGTATCACCAGTTTTATTATTAACAATCACACCCCAATTACCATTATTTCTATCATTATTTCCAATAAGTGCATCAACAATAAACATATCCCAAAATCTTTTCTTAAGAGACTTATCCTTTAAAAATAAAGGGTTATTATCCATAATAATCATAATCTCTTCCAAACTAATCATATGCATATTACTAATAGTAGAAGAAAGCTTCTCTTCAAGACCTTGAACATAAACATTTTTAATTGAATTAAAATCCTCGAACCTAAAATCAATAGAATTAATCCTAAAATCACGGCACGCCACTACAACCTTATTATCCTTAACCCCAAGTAAAGTCTCATGCACAGGAATACCAATAATCTCATAAACATGTGACCCAATATACTCTGATAAAGAAGAAGTCGAATAAGAAATATCTACCTTACGTAGTAAATTTCTAGTAGATTGCGGAAACTTTAAAAACCAATTCTCACCATTAATAAACACACCTAACTCATTTCCTGCATGACCTCCATACATCATACCATTTTCTTTTAAATCATTAAAATCATAAATCATTTAATATTCACCT
>CAKPAT010000033.1 GCA_934133155.1 uncultured Bacilli bacterium | reverse complement strand
ATGCAGATTATTAAGAATATTAATCCTAATATATTTCGTGAGTATGATATTAGAGCAATTTATGGTGAAGATTTAAATGAAGATGTGGCATATACTTTGGGCAAGGCTTTTGGTAGTTATGCACGTGATTTTGGCGAAACTAAGGTTATTATTGGTCATGATAATAGAAGTAGTTATACTGAGCTTTATCCAGCTTTGAGGGAAGGTTTACTTGATAGTGGTATTGATGTTTTGTCACTTGGCTTTGTGACGACACCGATGCATAATTTTGCTAAAATATATTATGATGTTAATGCAGCTATTATGGTGACAGCTAGTCATAATCCTAAAGAATATAATGGTTTTAAACTTTCGCTTTTGAAGGATGATTCTTTGTATGGTGATTCTTTAAGAGAGTTTAAAAAATATTTTGATAAATATAAGTTCTATAATGGACGTGGTATTTTAACAGAAGATGATGTCACTTTACCTTATTTGCATGAGCTTAAAAAATCAATTAATTTAGGCTCTAGAAGGGTTAAGGTTGTTGTTGATTTAGGTAATGGTACTGGTAGTCTTTTTATGAGACAGGCTTTAGATATGTTTAATATTGATTATAAAATACTTTATGGAGAGAGTGATTCTTCTTTTCCAAATCATACACCTGATCCGGCTGTTAAAAGTAATATGATTTCTTTAGGCGAGAAGGTTAGAGAACTTTCTTATGATGTTGGTTTAGCAGTTGATGGCGATTGTGATAGATGTGGTATGGTTTTAGAGGACGGTACTTATATTGCGGCTGATATGATGATGCTTATTTTTTACCGTGATTTAGCTTCTTCAATGAGTGTTAAAAAGGGTGTTTTTGATGTTAAGTGTTCACTTAGCTTGTCAGACGAGATTGAAAAACTTGGTCTTGAGGTTTGTATGAACCGTACGGGTAGTGTTTACTGCAGAAATTATGTTAAAGAAAATAATTTATCTTTTGGTGGCGAATATTCTGGACATTTATTTTTTAGAGATAGGTATTTAGGGTATGACGATGGTTTTTACGGCGTTTTGAGAATGATTGAAATTCTTTCTAAGACAGATAAGAAAGCTAGTGAACTTCTTTCCGGTATTAATCATTATTATTCCACTGAAGAGCTTATGGTTAAGGTCACTGACGATAATAAATTTGATATAGTAAAAGGCATAAAAAAGTATGCCTTGAGTAAGAATTATAAAATTAGTGATATTGATGGTGTTCGTGTTATTTTAGATGGTGCTTTTGCTTTAGTTAGGGCAAGTAATACGTCGCCTAATTTAACGCTTAGATTTGAAGCAAAAACTCAAGAAGAATGTGATAAACTTCAAAAGGAGTTTATGGATAAAGTTAATGAACTTAGTTTAAAGGGAAGACTTTTTTAATCTTCCTTTTTAGTTAATATTTTTTAAAAATTCATAATATTTATGATTTTATCATTTGTTAAATTTTTAATATATGGTGTTTTATTTATAAATTTACTTATTAATAAATCTGATTTTATTTCATGTGAATCTGTTTCGATTTGGTTTACTAGATTATTATTATCTTTATTACCATGAGATATAAAATCATTCTAATTTTCTAAAACTATATCAATGTTTTTTTTATTAACTTTGTCTTTTAAAATTTTATATGCTGTTTGTTTATAATTCATAACGCTAACTGCGGCAAGTGCTTTATAGTATGCTTTTTTTTGCATTTTAGAAATTTTATAAAAATGAAGGGCTAGCTATGTATAACCTCAATTCTATTTTGATTGTATCAAATTTTTAATGAAAAGTAAAAACTCGAACTGCATGAATTCGAGTTTATTTATAATAATGGTGCCGCAACGGAGAATTGAACGCCGATTAAAGCCTTACCATGGCCTCGTAATACCTTTATACTATTGCGGCATATCTAGATTATATAATATTTTGATTTTGTTTTCAATAGTTTTGTTGACTTTATGTGGCTTGTGGTGCTATTATATTGGCACAAAAAGTTTATCTTTTTGAAATATTTAGGAGGTCATATTATGAATGAGACTTTAGATGTACAAGTAGAAAGTACTAAGAATGGTTTAGAACTTAATAAGGATATTATAGAGGGACTAAATGAGGGTGTTTTAGAAGGTGATACCTCTTCTTTGGAACAGTTTATTGAAATTGGTGAAAGAGATTATGGTGGTTTTCAAAAGAAAATTGGCAAGAAATAGATTTTAAAAGTTCGAATTTTTTCGAATTTTTTTCTTTTCAAAGGAAAAAGCTTTTTAAAGATGTATATTTTTTATGAAAGGTTTTGACTAGGAAGGTGAATTATTTGAAAATTATTGAAGTTTTAAATTTAAGCAAAATTTATGGGAAAGGGGATAATCAAGTTAGTGCTCTTGATAATGTTAGTTTTGATATATGCAAGGGTGAATTTGTGGCTATTTTAGGTAAAAGCGGGTGTGGAAAGAGCACTCTTTTACATTTGCTGGCGGGTCTTGATAAACCTAGCGATGGAAGTGTTTTTATTAATAATAAAAATATTTTTAAGATGAAAAAGGAGGAACTTACCCAGTTTAGAAGAAAGAATATTGGTGTTGTTTATCAGTTTTTTAATTTAATTCCGGCTTTAAATGTTTATGAGAACATTGCTTTACCGGCTTTATTTGATGGGAAAAATATTTCAGGTCTTAATATTGATGGGTTACTTCAAAATTTAGATATTTTGAAGTATAAAAATTTTTTCCCTAATGATTTATCTGGTGGATGTCAGCAGAGAGTGGCTATTGGTAGGGCACTTATTAATAAACCGAAAATTTTATTTTGTGATGAGCCGACTGGTAATTTAGATAGTAAAACAGGAAGACAAATTATGAAGTTACTGGAATTTTACAACAAAAAGTATAAGCAGACTATTGTTATGGTTACTCATGATGAGGTTTTGGCTAAAAGAACAAGCCGTATTATTACTATGTCAGATGGTAGGGTTGTAAGCGATGTTAAAAATTGCCATACGAATTTTAAAAGGAAATAAAGTTAGAAGTTTTTTCTGCTTTTTAGGTGTTTTTTTAGCATCTGCTTTGATTTTTTCGGTTTCTTTTTTGTTTTCTTCTTTTAGGGATTATTTGATAAAGGGTGCTTTGAAATCGGCTAATTATCACGTTTTTGTTGAAACTTCTTTTGATATTAAAAAAAGTAAAAGCATGGAAAGTATTTCTTTTAAGGATGGAAGATATTTTATTAAGTTTAAAAATATTTATGATACTTATTTGGAAAGTGAAAAAATATGTGAACTTAAGGAGTGTAATATTGTCTATAATGATAAGCTTTTAGCATTATATGGTATGAGTGATAACAAAAGTGATTTGGATGCGATGCGTAAGATTTTAATTACTTTACTTTTGGTTTTAGGTGTTACCTTATTTTTTATTATTTATAATTCTTTTAAGGTTTGTCTTTTTAGTAGAAAAAAGGAAATTGCTTTATTTAAAGGGCTTTCTATAAGTGATTTTGATTTAAAGAGGTTATTTTTTTTAGAAGGTACGATTATTTCTTTATTTGGTATTTTATTTGGGTTTATTTTTTCTTTATTTTTTAGTAATTTTGTTATTTTTATTATTAATAATTTACTTGATGAGATTTTGGATTTTAAAATTGTTTTTTCTTTTTATTTAGAGTTTTTGTTTATTTCTTTTGTTTTTATTTTATTTATCCTTCTTTTTTCAATTGTTTTGCCTTTTAGGTTTTTAAAAAAGTATGATGTGATGAGTTTATTTCATGAGGATTTTCCTTCTACGGTTAAGTTTAAAAATTATATTTTTACGTTTGGTATGATTAATTATAAAAGGAATTTTAAAAGGTATAGAAGTATTATTTTTTGTATTTTTCTTTTTTGCCTTTTATTTAATTTTGTTTATTTTATTTTGAATTATACAAATAAGATTGTTTCAGAATATGTAGTTAATTTTGATTATGATTTAAAAGTTATTAGTGATAATGATGTGTCTTTTGTTTCTGAAGATCTTAAGGCGTCTAAAAGCCTTATGTTTAGATTTTGTGAAGTTTCTTCAGATTATAATTATTTTGTTACTGATTTGGGTGGTGATAATTATATTAATTTGTTTTATGACAGTTCTAAGAAGATGATCCAAAAAACGCGTGTTTTAAGTGAAATTCCTTTAAAGGCTTCTTCTAAAATTCCTTTTGGGTTTAGGGAACTACTTACTAAAGATAATGTGGTGGTTAATTTATCTAGTGAGAAGTTTTCTAAGGCGTGCTCTGATTTTCAATATAATTTATTTTTAAATACTTCTTCAAACATCAATGAATATGTAAAGAATAAGGATTTTGATTATTTTAATGTTAAGAAGGTAAGAGCACTTACAAATAATGTTCTTTTGGCTTTTAAAATTGTTTTTTATGGTATTTTGTTTTTTATTTTATTTGTATCTATTACGACAATTTTTAATGTACTTTTTTTGAGTATGGATTTTAGAAGAAAAGAGTTTGCTTTATTCAAAAGTTTAGGTATTTCTAATTCTAATATTTATTTGATTTTATTTATGGAATGTTTTATTTTAGTTTTTAAGGGATTTTTTTTGAGTTTACCTTTTGTTTTTATTTTAAATAGAGTGATTTATGATGGACTTTGCAATTTTTATAGTTTGCCTTTAACTATACCTTTTAATACTTTGGTTTTTTCATTTGTTTTTTGTCTTTGTTATGTTTATTTTGTTATGTTTATTTGTTATTTACGGTTTTGTCAGGGGAGTATTATTTATAACATTCGGTATTAATATTTCATATAATGTTGTGATATAATTGTTTTGGGATGTGATTTTATGAGAGTGATAATTAGTGCTGGTGGTACTGGTGGACATATTTATCCGGCTTTAGCTATTATTAATGAAATTAAAGGCAAAGAACCTTCTAGTGAGTTTTTATATATTGGTACGCATAATCGTATGGAAAAGGATATTGTTCCTCCTTTGGGCATTCCTTTTAAAAGTATTGAAATGTATGGTTTTAGTAAACATTTATTTAAAAATTTTAAAACGGCTTCTTGTCTTTTTAAAAGTTTTAAAGAGTGCCGAAAAGTTATTAAGGAATTTAATCCTGATGTGGTTATTGGTGTTGGGGGTTATGTGACTGTTCCTGTTATTGTAAGTGCAAAAAAACTTGGATATAAAACTTTTTTACATGAACAAAATAGTATTCCGGGTAAGGCTAATAAGTTTTTAAGTAAGTATTCAGATATGATTGGCGTTTCTTTTAAATCATCTTTTAAGTATTTACCTTCTTCTAAAACGTATTTGGTTGGTAATCCTTGTGGTCAAGAGGCTTTAAAAAGTAAGAGGGCACTTAAAAGCACTTATGGTTTTTCTTTATCTAAAAAACTTATTTTGATTGTTATGGGTTCTTTAGGAGCTCAGGGTGTTAATGAATTTTTAATTAATGAACTTAAGGGATGCGCGTCTAAAAATTATGAAGTTTTATTTATTACTGGTAATAAGTCTTATGAAAGTGTTTCTAAAAATTCTTTTCCTTCTAATGTTAAGGTTATACCTTATATTTCTGGTTTGGGTGGTGTTATGAAAATATCTGATTTGATTATTTCAAGAGCTGGAGCTTCTACTTTAAGTGAGATTGTTTCTTTAAGACTTCCAAGTATTTTAATTCCATCACCTTATGTGGCAAATAATCATCAGTATTATAACGCTTTAGATTTAGAAAATGAGCATGCTTCATTAATGATTGAAGAGAAAAATTTAAAAGAAGGCGTTTTGCTTTCTAAGATTGACGAGATTTTAGGTGATGATGATAAAATGAAGAATATGAAAGAAAATTTAAGTAAATTAGCTATTGATGATAGTGCGTTTAGAATTTATGAAAGGTTAAAGGATTTATGCGAAAAATAGAGAATGGTGATTTAAGAGAAATTACTACGTACCGTTTATCTGGTTTGTTTAAATGTATTTATTATCCGGAAAGTGTTTTAGAACTTAAGGAGTTACTTTCTTCTTTGGATAATTATAAGGCTATTGGTAATGGTTCTAATTTGATTATATGTGATAGTTTTAATGGTGTTCTTGTGGGTCTTAAATATTTGGTAAATTTAGATATATGTGATAATATTGTTAGGGTAGGTGCTGGTTTTAATTTGATTAAGTTAGCAAGTGTTTGTCAGAAAGCTGGTCTTAGTGGGCTTGAGTTTGCATCGGGTATTCCTGGAAGTGTTGGTGGTGCTATCTATATGAATGCTGGTGCTTATGGGGCCGATATGGCTTCTTTGGTTTCTAAGGTATGGGTTTTAAATGATAAGTGCGAGGTTAAAGAAATTTTAGGTAAGGATATGAATTTTGGTTATAGAAGTTCTATTTTAAAGAATAATCATTTTATTTGTATTGGCTGTGAACTTTGCTTAAAAGAAGATGATAAGGAAGTTATTTTGCTTAAGATGAAGGATTATCAAAAAAGGAGAAGTTTAAGTCAGCCGATTAATTATCCTTCAGCAGGCAGTGTTTTTAAAAATCCATCTGGCTTTTCTGCTGGAAAGTTGATAGAAGATGCTGGCCTTAAAGGCGTTTCTAAAGGCGATGCGTATGTTTCTTTAAAACATGCTAATTTTATTATAAATAAAGGAAATGCGACGGCTTTAGATGTGCTTAATCTTATTAATTTAGTTAAAAAAGAGGTTTTTGATAAGTTTGGTGTTGAGCTTACCCTTGAGCAAGAAATTTTAGAATAAAAAAGGTGGTTTTATGGCACGTAAGGTTAAAAAAAGAAAAATTAAGTTGAAAAAATTGTTTTTATTTTTAATTTTTATTGGCGTTTTGTTTTTGCTTTTGAAATTTTTATTTGCACTTAAGATTAAAAATATTACGGTTTCTGGCAATACGATTTATAGTGATTGGGAAATTATTGAAAAAGCTTCGCTTTCTTCTTATCCAAGTAGTTTAGAAAATTTATCTTTAAATATTGAAAAGAAATTAGAGGAAGATCCTTTTATTAAAAAAGCTTATGTTTCTAAAAGTTTTTTAACTGATGTTTCTATTAAAGTAGAAGAAAATTTACCTTTATTTTATTATTTACCTAGTGGCAAAACTATTTTGAAAGATGGCAGTGAGGTTTCTTCTGATTTTCCTGTGCCGACTGTTATTAATTATGTTCCTGATAAGATTTATTCTTCTTTGATTTCTAAAATGGGTAGTAGTGATTATAGTATTTTAAAAAGAATTTCAGAGATTAAATATGACCCTAATGATGTTGATGATGAAAGGTTTTTTCTTTCAATGAATGATGGTAATGATGTTTATTTGACTTTGGAAAAATTTGGTAAAATTGATAATTATTTATCAATTATTAAGGAGTTTGATAATAAAAAAGGTACTTTGTATTTGGACTCAGGTGAATATTTTGAGATTAGGGTTTCTTAATCTTTTTTTCTTTGCAATTTAAAAAAAATATAGTATAATTACTTATAGAATTGTAGGAGTGGTTATATGGAGCATGTTTATGCAAGTATTGATTTTGGCAGTAGCTTTATTAAGCTTGCTGTTTGTGAACTTTATAATAATCATTTGAATTTACTAGCAGGTATTTCAGTGCCTTCTTCGGGTATTAAAAAAGGACTTATTGTTAACCCTGATCTTGCAAAAAAGTCTATTGCTAAAGCTTTTGATAAAGCTTATGATATGCTGGGAATTAAGGTTTCTAAAGTTATCGCAAATGTTCCTTGTCATTTAGCTTCTTACAAAATTATTAAATCTGAAGTTAATGTTGCTGGCGAGCTTATTACTGGTGAAGATATTATGAATTGTTATAAGAAAGGTGTTAAACAGTTTATGATGCTTGATAAGGAGTTAGTTACGGTTTTGCCTATTGATTTTAAGATTAATGATAAAACTGTGATGAAAGATCCTAAGGGTTTTCCAGGTAGTAAACTTTCAGCTAGAGCAATGATGGTAATGGTCCCTAAGAAAAATGTTTATTCAGTTGCTCAAATTATTGAAAGTTTAGGCGTGGAAATTGTTGATATTGGTATTTCTAGTATTGGTGATATGTACTGTTTTAAGAATGAAAGTATTTCTAAAGGAATAAGTGTTTCTTTAAATATTGGTGATGAAATTACTGTTATTAGTCTTTATAATAAAGGTATTCCGGTTGCTAGCCGTGTTATTAGTATTGGTGGTAAAGATATTTCTTCAGATTTATCTTATATGTACCGTATTTCAGAGGATGCTTCTTTGGATATTAAAAAGAGGTTTGCTTTGGCTTCTAAAAGGAACGCTTCTTCTTCGGAGTGTTATGATGTTTTGAATATTCAAGGGGAAAATGTGACTTTAAAACAAACGGAGGTTTGTGAAATTGTCTCATCAAGGCTTAGTGAAATGTTTTCTTTGATAAAAAATGAGATAAATCTCTTAACAAATAAGCCAATTCAGTATATAATAGTAACTGGTGGAACCAGTAATATGCTGGATTTCGAATATTGTTTGCGTGAAAATATGCCTAATGCTACAAAAGGCGTGATTAAATTAATTGGCGCAAGAGATAATCAGTATAGTACGGTTATTGGCAATATTATTTATTTTTTGAACTCTTTAAAGTTAAAGGGTTTGGATTATTCTATGTTTAGTGAAGATGATATGGATAAGCTTTCTTCACCAAATAGGCAATTTTTAGATGCTTCAGATGGAACGATGTTAAGTAAAGTATATAATTACTTTTTTGGCGAATAGGAGGAAATATAGATGTTTGGACTGGAAATGGATCAATTAGCAAAAATTAAGGTAATAGGTATTGGCGGCGGTGGCTGCAATGCGGTTAATAGAATGACGGAATCTGTAGAAGGTGTTGAGTGTATTGTTGCCAATACAGATTCTCAAGTTTTAAACAATTCTTTGGCCGAGAATAAAATTCAAATTGGTGCAGAGCTTACTCATGGACTTGGTGCAGGTGCTAATCCACAAGTTGGTAAAGAGGCTGCATTGGAATCAAAGACAGAACTTGAGGAGGCTTTAAAAGGGGCTGATATGGTTTTCATTACTTGTGGTATGGGTGGTGGAACTGGTACTGGTGCTGCTCCTGTTGTGGCTGATATTGCACAAAATTCTGGTGCTTTGACTATTGGTATTGTTACTAAACCATTTTCTTTTGAAGGTAAGAAGAGAATGGATCAAGCTTTAGCTGGTATTGAAGAACTTAAAAAGCATGTTGATACTTTGATTGTAGTGCCTAATGATAGACTTAGAGAAATCATTGATAAATCAACTCCACTTTTAGACTCTTTTAAAGAGGTTGATAATGTTTTAAGAAGGGGTGTTCAATCTATTTCTGATTTGATTGCTTGCCCTGGTCTTATTAATTTGGATTTTGCTGATGTTAAGACGGTTATGGAAAAAAGAGGTAATGCTTTGATTGGTATTGGTGCAGGTGTTGGTGAAGACCGTGCTATTGAAGCGGCTAGTCAAGCGGTTTTAAGCCCACTTTTAGAAACTAGTATTGATGGTGCTACTGATGCTATTATTAATGTTACTGGTGGACCTAATTTAACTTTATTTGAAGTTGAAGCTGCTGTTGAAACTATTAGAAAATCTGCTAATACAGATATTAATACAATTTTTGGTGCAGTTATTAATGAGAATTTTACCGATGAAATAATTGTTACAGTTATTGCAACTGGTTTTGAAAAGGATAAGGAAAAGACTAAGGATTCTGATGAACTTGGACCTATCGCTGGTTTAGATGATGATGATACAGTTATTCCGGCTTTCCTTAGGAAAAGAAATAATTTTTAGAAATTCAGATTTTTCTGAATTTTTTTGTAGGAAATTTTATTTTTTTCTTGTATATTTTTAATGAGGACATTTTTAGACAAAATTTTTTGATTTTTTTATTTAAAATTATGTTGGTGATTTTAATGAAAAAGTATTTATTTCCGATTCTTTCTTCTTTAGCTATTGGTATTTTTATGGCTGTTTTTATTATTAAACAGTATGACAATAATTTAGATGTGACAGTTTCTTTGAAGGCTGAAAAGCTTTATTATGTTCAAAGGGGTGCTTATTCTAATTTGGAAAATATGAAAAATAATATGAAAGATTTTGAAAATTATATTTACGATGTTTCTGATAATATGTATTACACTTATATTGGCATTAGTTTAAGTAAAGATAATGCAGTTAAGATTCAAAATTATTATAAAGAAAACGGCTATGAAACTTTGATTAAGGAGAAAATAACAGATAATAGTGATTTTGTTAATATTTTAAAGAAGTATGATGAGCTTTTGAGTGGTGTTAAGGAAGGTGATAGTATTAAGACAATTTGTAATCAAGTTCTTTCTAAGTATGAGGATGCGGTAAATGGAAAGTTTAAAAATTAAGGATTTACCACTTTCTGAAAGGCCGCGGGAAAGACTTATGAATTATGGGGCTTTTAGTTTGAGTAATGAGGAACTTCTTTCGATCATTTTAAAAGTTGGTACTAAAGATATGTCTGTCAAAAATTTGTCTTTAAAACTTTTGAGTTATGTGGATGGAATTCAAAACCTTGAAAATATTACGTTGGCTGAACTTTTAAAAATTAAAGGTATAGGTACGTCTAAAGCATGTGAAATTTTGGCTTTATGTGAACTTTCTAAAAGGATGAATAGGAAAATTGACAGTCTTAAAAGTATTAAGTTTACTAGCCCTGAGCTTGTTTATGAGTTTTATAAAAATAGGGTTAGTTTAATGCAGGAGGGTTTTTATGCGATTTATTTAGATGGTTCTAATAAGATTATTAGTGAAAAATTGCTTTTTGTTGGAACGGTTAATAGAAGTTTGGTGCATCCTAGGGATATTTTCAAAGAGGCGTATTTACTTAATGCTTCTTCGGTTATTTGCATGCATAATCATCCTAGTGGTGAGGTCTATCCAAGTGAAGAAGATGAAAGACTTACAGAAAGACTTAAATATGTTGGAAATGTTTTAGGTATTGATGTTTTAGATCATATTATTATTGGCGATGGTTATTACAGTTTTTTAGAAAATAACAAAATGTAGGTTGGTTTTTATTTTTAAATGTATTATAATTTTAATGGTGATTTTTTATGTATGGTCGAAAAAGGTTTGATAAGCACTATTTATTTATTTTGGTTATTGTTATTTTAGCTTTAATTTTGGCTTTACTTTCTTTTGCTCTTCATAGAGACCGCACCCTTAATACTTTTGAAAAAATTGCACAAGATGCGGGGACTTCTATTTTGAAGGTTGTTTCTTATCCGTTTGGTTTTGTTAAAGAAAAACTTGATGAAATGCATGAGAAAGATAATATTTATAAGAAATATAAGGCAATTAAGGATAAAGAGGAAAAGATTGATAGTGTAATTAGCGAAAATGAAAATTATAAAGATGAGATTTCAAAACTTAAAAGTGTTTTAGAATTAAATACGGTTTTGAGTGATAAGATTTATGTTAATGCAACTGTTGTTACACGTAATATTAATTATTGGTATGAAGAGGCAACTATTGACAAAGGAAGTAGTGATGGCATTACTAAAAATATGGCGGTGGTAACGCCTTTAGGAATTATTGGTAAGGTTGTTAAGGTTAGTAATTATTCTAGTAAAGTACAACTTCTTTCTGGCAATTTTAATGATAAAATTAGTGTAAAAATTAAAGTTGGCGATGATTATGTTTATGGACTTATTTCTAAGTATGATGTGGATAGTAATTCTTATACGGTAGAGGGTATTAGTC
>CAKPAT010000032.1 GCA_934133155.1 uncultured Bacilli bacterium | reverse complement strand
TGGAGTAGGCTGTGCAATATTAGCAAAAGTAGTGTTTGGAGAGGATATCGACATCTCTTATTGTAATTATGATGATGTAGACAGACAAGTCACAGATTTTTTAAATAATCATGACATTAAAGCTGGTGATTTGATTTTCATTACAGATATCAGCGTATCTGAGAAAGTTGCAGAAAGAATTGATAAAAGCAATATGAAAGATTGTTTTGTATTATTAGACCACCATGCTACAGCTTTGGGATTAAACAAATATTTTTGGTGTAGCGTAATGATTGAGCTTACACCAACTATTAAAACAAGTGGCACAGAATTGTTTTATAATTGGTTACTTACACATTCTTATTTTTTGGGTTACCGTTACGAAATTTTAAATTTACTGTATTTTACTAATGTTGTAAGAGATTGGGACACTTGGCGTTGGTCAACGATGGGAGAGACTGGAATTATTTGTAGGCAAATTAATGATTTATTTTATATTTATGGAAGAGATAAGTTTATTGATTGGGCTACAAATAAACTTTCTAATTGTCATTATTTTGATTCCTGTGTTATTGAAAAAGAAGAAAAGATAGTTCTGGATATGCTCCAAAAAGAAAAAGATGATTATATTAAGCAAAAATCTGGAACAATGACTATTGCTGAAATATACGGATATACATGCGGTATTGTATTTGCAGATAGATTTATCAGTGAATTAGGCAATACCCTTTGTAAAAATCATTCTTGGATTGATTTAGTTATTATTATTGACATTAGCAAAAATGCAGTATCATATAGAGCTATAAAAGATGAAATTAATGTGGGAGAAATTGCAAAATATTTTGGCGGTGGTGGACATCCTAAAGCTGCCGGTTCTCAAATTGATAAAGACACAGGACTTAAAATTGCTAAAATGATTTTTGGAGGAGAATAAATGTTTACAAAAAAGATAGAAGAATTTTTGACAAAAAACAATAATCATTTAGATGATGTTTTGCAAAAAAAAAATGATGCAACAAGAATAGCAATCGAAAAACTTTTGACTGATATTAAATTGATTGAAACGAGAATGGAAAACTTGTTACAAAAACAATATAGTCTAAATAAAAAGATGGATAATGTTATTGCTAACAATTTTGCCGAATCATCAGAATACGAAGCTGTTATTATTATTCCATATAGAGGTGAACCTATTGTAATTCACGACGGAATAAAACAAAACACCGACTCAATAAATAAGATTTCACTTCAATGGTATGAGGGTGAGAAAACTTACATCACTATTGAAAGTTAAATAATAAATGCGGTAAATTAAACTGAAAACCTGAGATGGGAAGTAGGGCAGGTGAAGGCTGTATTCAAAAGTATAGTCAGCCGGAGAACGCAAAATCTGAACCTCATATTTGAGAATATAACGATTTAGAAAGTGCTATTGACATTAAATGACACCGCATACCTAAACAGGTAAAGCTGTGAGAGAAAAGCGTTCCTACAGGGCGAAAATGAACGTCCTGACTAAAAAATAACGTATGAAATATTTCTTTCATGTGTTTCCATTTAATTAGTTATTTACAGGGGTTGCGCAACCCATTTACCTAGGATTATTTGTATATCCTTTCTATATAATGTTATTTCTTTTATAGGAATAGATATTTTTTTATCTAAATCTATGAAAGAAATAATTTACTTCTTAAAAAACCTGAAACTATTGAAGAATTATTAAAAACTTGTCCAATAAATCTTATTATCCCTAATAATTTAATTGTCGCTTGGTCAAAAATTAATGATGATAAGTATAAAAATATCTTATGTAGTATATCCGGTGGCTCAGATAGTGACATAATGTTAGATATTGTATGGAGATGTGATAAAGATAATAAAATAACTTACGTTTGGTTTGATACAGGAATTGAGTATCAGAAAACAAAAGAACATCTTCTCTATTTAGAAAAGAAATACAATATTACAATTCATAGAGAAAAAGCTATTAAACCAGTTCCTTTATCCTGCAAACAATATGGACAACCATTCATCAGTAAACAGGCAAGTGAATATATTGAAAGATTGCAGAAACATAATTTTGATTTTGCTAATGATGGCAATAAAGACTTTGAAATATTGTATGAAAAATACCCTAAATGCAAAGCTGCATTACTATGGTGGTGTAATCTAAAAGGTGAAAATAGTAGTTTTAACATATCCAGAAATAAATGGTTGAAAGAGTTTATGATTAAAAATCCACCGTGGTTTCTTATTTCCAATAAATGTTGTAAGTATGCTAAAAAAGAATTAGCACATGATTACATTAAAAAACATAATTGTGATTTAAGTATCGTAGGAGTAAGAAAAGCTGAAGGTGGAACAAGGTCAACAGCTTTTAAGAACTGCTTTAGTGAAAAATTAAAAGGCAGTGACGAATACAGACCTTTATTCTGGTATAAGAATCAAGATAAGACAGACTACAATAAAGCTTACAACATAAAAAATAGTAAATGCTATACAGAGTATGGATTGAAGAGAACTGGATGTGCAGGATGTCCTTTTGGTAGAGATTTTGAATATGAATTAACAATATTAAAGCAATACGAACCTCAGTTGTATAAAGCTGCGACTCATATTTTTGCAGACTCATATAAATATACAAGAATGTATAAACAGTTCTGTGAGGAAAGAAGAGAAAAGAATGAAAAGAGAACAATTAGAACAGATGTTAGGTAAGAAAGTTGAAGTAATATTGTTTGACGATACAACATATACAGGAATTTTAAGAAAGACTAGAGATAAAATGTTTAGAAATAATCCTAGTTTATTTTATCCCTGGAAGTATTATTTTTTAACAGATGAAACAAATCAGTGCATATCATGTTTGTTTCGCATGTCTCATGTGCAAAAATGTAAATTAATATTAAAAGGATGTAATTTATGAAAATTGAAGAAATCAAAGAAAAATTGAAATCACCAGAATACGACTTTCTTAGAACTAATTCACTTTTAGGAAACAATATTATTTTGCTAGGATTAGGTGGCTCTTATGCTTATGGTATAAATATTGAAACATCGGATATAGACATTAGAGGGTGTTTTTTAAACAACAAAATGGAAATCTTATTAAGTGATACTTCCATGCATGTAACAGATGCATCTACAGATACAATTTTATATTCTTTTAATAAAATTATTCAGTTTTTGACTTCAAATAATCCAAACGTATTAGAATTATTTGGATTGTTACCAGAACATTATTTGTACATATCAGATATTGGAAGAGAACTTTTAAATAATAAACGATTATTTCTTTCTAAAAAATGCATTCTTACATTTCAAGGATATGCATTAAGTCAATTGAAAAATGCAGAAATAGAATCTTTAGAATTTATTAATCAATCAAGTCGTAGTAAAAATAGCGAAATACATGATGCATACTGTTCGTTTATATATGATGAGTATTGATATCCTTGAAAAACAACAAATTGTCACATACAGATATGCTGACGAACGTAATCTTTTACTATCAATTCGTAATGGAGAATATTTATATGAAGATGGATTACCGACTATAGAATTTTATAACATTTTAGAAAAATATCAAACTCGTTTTGAATATGCAAAAGAACATACAGATTTACCAGACAATCCTGATTATAAACATATCAATGAGTTTTTAGCAAGTGTAAATGAAAGAATCGTGAAAGGTGAAATCTAATGAAAAGACAAATTAGAAGAAATGTATTTGAAACAAATTCATCAAGTGTACATTCATTATGTATTATGAAAAGAGATGATACATATCTGTCATCAGAAATTTTAGATGATATTTATATTAAAAAAGATGGAGTTTGGAAAATTGATAGTGAAGATTTATATTTTGAAAGAAGTCCATTTCGAGCAATTGGAACTTTTGGTGGTAAATGGAAATATGCATGTGCTTCATTAGTAAGAGATTATAACGATGATATATACAAAGAATTACTCGCATTAGCATTGAAATATATTCCAAACTTAAAGAAAATTGAGTTACCAACACAGAGAAGACGTATTTATGATGCAGGAGATGATAATCATACTTACTGCGATAGAATGTCTACAAAAGATTTTGAAACATATATAGAAAGAAAAGAAAAAGAATGGGAAATTGGCGAAATTGAATACTGGAAAGATGAGGATAATAATTTTGTCTTTGATTGTCCATACACCGGATATTCAGATGATTATTTCTTAGGTGATTTTCTTGAAGAAACAAAAATAACTTTAGAAGAGTTTCTTACAAATAAAAAATACGTGATTATTCAAGATGGTGATGAATATTGTTATTGGAAAGATATGAAAAATACAGGATTAATTAATAAAGATGCTATTGATTATGAATATCCAAAAAGGAAGTAGAGAGGAGAAAACATGAAAAGACAAGTTAGATGTGGAGTATTTGAGACAAATTCATCAAGTGTACATTCACTTTGCATGTGCATGGAATCTGATTATGAGAAGTGGAAAAATGGAGAAATGGTATTTGACCGATGGAGTGATGAATTAATTCCTATCACAGATGAAATAAGAGAAGAAATTGAAAGTAGTTTAGACGATTGTTCGGGTAACTATTTTACTTATGACGATTTTTTCGATTATGAATGCAATAGATATGAAACTTTTGAAACAGGTATGACTACACCAAATGGAGAGAAAGTCGTATCATTTGGATATTATGGTTATGATGGTTAATGAGGGTAAATAAGATGAAATTATTAGGTATGTACAGAAATGGTAATTTTACTACAACATTGTTTTCTAATGGCACTAAAATTAGAGAAACTCAAGAAGATGATTTTATTCCAAATTTTGCAGAATCTATGGATATTAAAATTACCAATCAATGCGATATGGGGTGTCTGTTTTGTCATGAAAATAGCACAATTAATGGCAAACATGGCGATATTTTAAATGAGAAATTCATCAATACCTTGCACCCATATCAAGAGGTTGCAATTGGTGGAGGTGATGTAACTAGTCATCCAGATTTAATTCCTTTCTTGCGAAAATTAAAGGAAAGAAAAATTATTGCAAATATTACTGTTAATCAAATTCATTTCATAAAGAAACAAAAACTTATTAAACAATTAGTCGAAGGAAAACTTATCTTCGGTCTTGGCGTTTCACTGGTAAATCCAACAGAAGAATTTATTACATTAATTAAACAATATCCAAACGCTGTAATTCATGTAATTAATGGAGTTTTAAAACCGGAAGATGTTGCTGCATTAGAAAATAATAATTTAAAGATGCTGATTTTAGGGTATAAACATTTGAGAAGAGGTAATGATTATTTTTGTAATAGACAAATTGAAATTGAAAATAATCAAAAATGGCTATATGATAATCTTTCAGATATTATTAGTAAGCATAAATTCCTTGTTTTAAGTTTTGATAATCTTGCAATTGAACAATTAAAAGTAAAGAGATTGTTGCCGGAAGATGAATGGGATGAGTTCTACATGGGTGATGATGCAGAATTTACTTATTATATCGACATGGTAGAAAGAAAATTTGCAAAAAACTCAACAGCTCCAATGGATGAAAGATATGAATTATTGGATTCGGTTGATAAGATGTTTAAACGAATTAGAAAGAAAAATTAAACAGGAGAAATTATGGTTAAATTAAACGATAAGAATGAAAATACAAAGAAGATTATTCATCTAATGGTGACAAGTCTTTGCAATAGAGGGTGTCCAGATTGTTGTAATAAACAATATGACTTGAATAAAATTCCTTATGTGACTGATGAAGAACTTAAAAACGCAGACACTTTATGTATCACTGGCGGTGAACCATTTAAGTTTTCGAATCCAAATGAGATTGCCCGTTATTATAGAACAAAATATTCCAACATTAAAAATGTATATGTCTATACTAATGCTATTGAATTAGAGGAGTATATTCTTAGAGGGAAACATTTAGAATATATAGATGGTGTAAGTGTATCAATAAAAAACAAAGTAGATGCTTTTGTGTTTAAGAGTTATATAGCAACAGACAAAAGAATTACAAAACTTCCGAGTAACCGTTTATATGTCTTTGATAATCTGTTTGATGAAGAAGTGGATGGATTTACTGTAATACAAAGAGAATGGAAAAAAGAGTTTGTTCCAGCAAATGATTCTATTTTTAGAAAAGTTTAATGAAAAATATAAAACAAAATCAAATCAAATTTCTAGGGTATATCACCCATAATTTCAAGCTAAAAAAGAGGTAATAAAAATGAAAACAACAAAATGGAAAATCCCAATTATTATTGGAGTGGGTATAATTGCGGTTATTTTAATGATTATTTTTGGAGTCCAAAGTTCTCAAAACAAAGCTATTGCATTAGAAGAAAGCGTGAATACTGCAAATTCTGATATTAAAGTGCAGGAAAAACGAAGAGTCGATTTAGTATATAACTTAGTAGATTGTGTAAAACAATATGATAAACATGAAGCTGAAACGTTGAAAACGATTGTAGATGGACGCAATTCAAAAAATAATATTGAAAATGTTACAACAGCAATTTCCGCAGTTGCAGAATCATATCCTGAATTAAAATCAAATGAAAACTATAAAACATTAATGAATGAGTTGTCTATTACGGAAAATCTTCTTGCAGAATACCGAAGTAATTATAATAAACGAGTGAAATCATATAAAAGATATGTAAGAAAATTCCCTACAAAATTATTTTTAAATACTTTAGGGTACGAGAAGCAAGAGTATGAATATTTAGATTATAGTGCACCATCTGATGCTCCTCAAAATCTATTTAAAGAGGACTAACTATGTATAGTAATAAAAAAGGTTTTCAGTATGATGACTTTGAAATTACATATCGTGAAATCTTGGCAAGTGTATCTATTATTGCAGTAATGATTTTAATTGGCTTTTTGTTTTCTTCTAAAATTTCAGAAAGCCAATTAGATAAAAATGAAAAATATGATAAAGCTGTAAAAATAGAAAATCAAGACATATTCCAGTATGGCATGGACACTAATGTAGGAACTGCATTTGTTCATGGCGATTTAAAAGCTGTTGATACAGTGACATATCCTGAGATTGATGGAAAATATATGTATGTTGAGAAAATTAAAGAGAAGTATACTAAACATACAAAAAAAGTAAAACATAAGAATGGTAATCGTACATATTACACTACAGAGACATATTGGACTTGGGATTATGCCGGAAGTGAAAATAAAAAATGTAAACAGATATCCTTTTGTAATATTGTATTTGATAGTAACAAAATAAAAATTCCTAATACAGACTTCATAAAAACTATTAAAGTATCAAGTCATGTAAGATACAAGTATTACGGAGTTGCGACAAAATACACAGGTACTATTTTTACAGATTTAAGAAATAAAACAATTTCAGATAATACTCGTTTTTATAAAGATATGAACATTGAAGAAACTGTAAAGAATTTAGAGCATAAAGAAACATGGTTACAAATTCTATTTTGGACATCCTGGATTATTTTTACTGGTGGAATAGTTTTTATATTTTATTATGCAGATAATAAATGGTTGGAGTAGGAGATAAAAAATGAATAAAATTGAATTTGAAACTAGATTTAAGAATTTAGTTTTTGAAGATTGCCTAAGTAAATTAAAAAATGCGCATGATGAAGATATGCTTACAATAAAAGCATTAACGGAACAAAATGAAGAATTAAAAAGTGAACATTATAAAGATGAAGAAATTCAAAGATTACAACAAAAAATAGAATCTATGGAGAAAGACCTTAATCGTGGTTTTCCAATTTCAAAAGAGGAAGAAAAGAAGATTGACGAATGGTTCGTACAACATTTAAAACAAAAACATAATGGAAGTAGAAAAATTGATTATATCTATAGATTTGGAAAAACACATTTAGGAGTTTGCGGATGCGTTAAATGTGATAAATGTGAAGAAATTTTCTATTTTCAAATGATGAAATAAGAAAGGAATGAATAATTATGATTATTACAGGAATGGAACACTTTCAGAGTGTATGTAAGAAAAAGATGGTAGAGTGGTATAACAAGAACGGTCTTACAGATACACCAGTAACGCCACCTATCGACTTGTCAAATGTATTTGTTGTGTGGTCGTGTAAAACTTTGCAGAATTACAAATGCTTAGTATCGACTACAATTAATGGAGATGGTATCTATGCAGAATACACCTATAACGGAGATAAGCAAGAAATGTATGAAGATGTTTATAAAAAACTGACTAATACATGTTACACGAATGAGTAAGGAGAGAAGAATATGAAATTAGAACAAACAGTGAATATGATGTTAAGTAATGATTATAAAGAACGTTTTAAAGGCGAATACTGGCAGTTAGTTACCAGATATAAAGGATTAAAATCAATGCTTGATAAATGGGATAATGGTACATTAACTTTTGAACCAACTTGTCCACGCAGCACGTATAATATGCAGATTAAAGCTATGACGGATTATATCGCTGTTCTTGAAGCTAGAGCTGTTATGGAAGGTATCGACCTGGTAAAATAAAAAAACGGAGAAATATTAAATATGGCAAATAAACCACCACAGAATAAAAGATTTGAAAAAGGTGAAATTGTATATTGGTGTCATCAAAGAGGGTGTGAATACTCTGTTCATTATGGAATGGTGGATGAACAATATAACGATTATGTGTATATTGATTATTTAGAGCCAAGAGAACGTAGAAGAGTTTATTCTGACTATATTAATGGTGTTTCAATTAATGAATTTCAAACAGAGGAAAGATTTCATAAATTGCCTAAAGGATGGACATATAACACAGAATTGTATCAAATTAAATATGATGAGTTTACAGATGAAGAAAAGAATTTTATGTTCGATATCGCAAATCCTGACAATATAAAAGAAGCATATAACAAAGGTTTCCTTGTTGAAAGAAGTAAAATTTTCTTAGGACAGATTGAAACAGAAATCACAAAAGAAGGATGGCGTTTAGCTGTAAGATATCCTTTTTCTATAACTAAAAAACCAGAATATCAAACTATATTATGTCACAAACTTTATCGTACATATAAAGAAGCTAAAAAGGAAGTAGACGAAAACATTGAAGAATTTATACGTCAATCTAATTTAACCGATTATGAATGGTCTGTTGAGCAAATTGATAAAAATCTACTAAGATGGAAGAACGTATATGGTAAGACGGATGATGAAGTACAACAATATAGAAAATGGATATTAGCACAAGACGACGTGGAAGATATTGAGACAAGAATTTTTGATGGAAGAATCCAATGGAAAATTTGGAATAAACATAAAAAATGGCATGATATTGAACCAATTTTATGAGAAAAGGAGAATTAATATATGAAACCACTTGTATATTTTGATTTTCAGAAATATGAAAATGACGGAAATTGCATAGTTATTGATAAAGAAAAATTGAAAGAAATATTAGAAGAAGTATATGAATCTGGATATTAAGATGGACAACAGAAAAGTTCAGCTATTCCTTATTTTAACCAATTAAGACAAACTAGTAATGTGCCAACAATAAAAAACGCATTTTAGGAGGATTTTATAATGTGGAAATCAAAAAGGATTTTAGAATTAGAAGAAGAAATTGACTCTTTAAAAGAAGAAAAAGCGTTTTTAGCGCAACATAATGCTCAGTTAAAGAAAGAATTAGAAGAGTCAAAATCAGCAAAAAGGAAATGCAGTGAAGCATGTAGTGTATGTAAAAATGGATATTCTTTTTACGATGCTTTTAAACAGAAAGACAGATATTTTTGTTTATTAGATGTTAAATGTGAAAATTTTAAAAGGAAGGATGATGAGGCATAAAGTAAAAATGTTTCTTTTTTAAATCTAACGGAGAATTAATATATAGGATAGTAAAAATGCATATAAAATTCTTAAAGAAAGAAAAAGATAAAATCTCGGTATTATCTGTCGGTGTAATTAAAGATTATGATAAAACGATAAAAATGTTGGATTATATGAAAATAAAAAATATGCCAATTGCAATTAATAAAACAAATGATATAACTCAACAAAACAGAGAATTATATTATATAGAAGAAATTTTTTTGGTTGTACCGACATTAAATGACGATGCCTGTGAATATATTTCAGTTTTAGTAAGCTAAAAAAGAGAATATATATAATAGATGGAGATTTATAAAAAATAAAAACCATCTTATATAACCCAATAGCCAAGAGGTAAACACAGCAATTTAACTTTTGGATGCATTGGTTCAAATTCAATTTGGGTTGTCTATTGTAATTATTATAAAAATATAGTCATTCTAAAACGATAATTACAGTAAAAAAAGGTGCTGGTAAAAATAAATTTTCTGAGATGATATTATATCAGTGCCTTTTATAATTAAATATGGGAATGACTTGGTAGTGCTAAAAAATGCATATCGGGTGGAGAGTGCTTACAGCAATTTTAAGTAATGGAGTCTTGAAAACTTTATAGCCACGGTTCGATTCCGTGCGTTCCCACAATTCCACCAATCAGGAGCTTTAGCTCAGTTGGTTAGAGCATCCGGCTCATAACCGGACGGTCTTGGGTTCGAGTCCCAAAAGCTCCATTCACTATAAAGTATGCAATATTCTTATTTTTTGAGAAGTAAAAAAATATCATCTTCTGAGATAATGCTAGCACTTGGAAGTAAAATACTACAAATACAAATATGAGAAAATATTACCAAACTCATTTAAGAATAGAGGTCGTGCATGGCTTCGCTTTATAGTGTACATTGGGCTATCGCCAAGTGGTAAGGCACAGCACTTTGACTGCTGTATTCGTTGGTTCGAATCCAACTAGCCCAGTATCACCGTGAATGTCCATATATATCTCCATGACATTTTTATACATACTAACAGTTATACATACTAAAAAGTATTTCACGGTGAAAAAAATAATAAGATGCTTACAGCAATTTTAATTTTGGTTAATTTGGTTGATGTAAAGCTTTTGGTGGCTTACTAAATCTTCAATTCTATCAATAGCATCTTGTTAAATATGGGAATGACTTGGTAGTGCTAAAAAATGCATATCGGGTGGAGAGTGCTTACAGCAATTTTAAGTAATGGAGTCTTGAAAACTTTATAGCCACGGTTCGATTCCGTGCGTTCCCACAATTCCACCAATTAAAATGGGTAAGTGGCGAAAAATGGCATACGCAACGGCTTTTTTATACACGTATATTTAGTTATACATACAGCAATTTATTTAAGTAGAAAAAAGTAGGCAGCCGTGTTTTGCAGGTTCGAATCCTGCCTTATCCGTTAGCACCATGAAGTATGCAACTTTGTTTAGTTGGAAATGAAAGAATATTGCACCACAAGAATCGTATGTTTTGTGTAATTAAAAGTAGCAAAAAGGTATCGTGAAAGGCTAATCCATTGGAGGTCGTGCATGGCTTCGCTTTATGGTGCAACCAGGGTCATTAGCTCAGTTGGTTAGAGCATCCGGCTCATAACCGGACGGTCTTGGGTTCGAGTCCCAATATGACCCACTTGGACATTTGTCCAAAGGAACTTAAAATTAAAATTTTATCGTATTGGCGAAAGCTGTGGAAGTAGTTAGAAAAAGAGGGAACTACATTCTTGCATGTGAGGTTCATGTAAGAGAAAATAATATCACCGCTATGGTGTAACAGGTTAGCACGACATATACAATATATATCTAGTATTAGATATTTACAGCAATTTTTTTGTAATGCATAGGGTGCTGTAGGTGCAGGTTCGAGTCCTGATGGCAGTGTTTAGA
>CAKPAT010000031.1 GCA_934133155.1 uncultured Bacilli bacterium | reverse complement strand
ACCATATCTGCTCCATCTATTCCGTGGGCATAATCTCTTCCATCCATTACTAAGAATAGCACTATTCCGTCACTTCTTTGTGCAATGGCACTTCTTGGGGCAGTTCCCCAGCCACCATTTCCTCTAATGAATGAAGGTTTTCCATTAACAATTAAGAATGGTCCGAATTCTACGGCGTCTCTTACGCCTTGTTTTACAGCTTCACTAGCAGATATTTTGCTTAATACTAATTTATTATCATTTGTAAAACCAATTATTCCGCCAGCATTGGTTGTACCTGAACCATCATTTAACAATTTTCCATCTTTAATAACAGCACCGATTGGTTTTGAACCGTTTCCAACATATCCTGGATCAACAAACCCACTAGCGTTCATTGCTACTACAGCATTATTATTGGCAGCTATTTTTGTAAGCATTTCACCTTTTACTTGCATGTTTGTCGCAGTACCTATTTTTACTTTTGATGGATCATATATGGCCACTAGATAACCTCTTAATCCGCTTTCATTTATGTTTATTAATTTATAGGTATCATTTCCTTCGTCTTTGGTTAGTATTTCTTTTTCATATTTGTTTTTATATATTGTGTGAGTATTATCGTAGTTTACGAAGTTGATAAGTTCGGTATTGGTTGCTTCTCCGCTTTCAACAACATAGTTTTTGTTAAGTACTTCTTCGATTGTTTTTTCGTCATAAAACCAGGTTGCTAGATATTGATGTGACATTGTTGTCATGGCGGTGGTGATTAGCCATTCTTTAAAGCCTTTATATGGTCCGTATAGTAATAAGGCAAGGCTTGATCCAGCTATTAAACCAATGCTTATTAAAACTATTAATATTTTTTGCCATAGTTTCATTTTTTTCTTTTCTTTTTTAGGCTTTTTTTCTTTTTTTATTTCTTCTGGTTCATTAAAATCTTCTTTGAAATCTAATACTTCTACTTCTTCTTTATTTTCCATCACTGCTTACCTCTTTACCAAAATATTCTCCATCTTCGTCGTAGTCAATATAATCTTGATAAACAACGTATGATGCTTTATTTACTTCTTTATATTCTTTTGTTTGACTTTTTCTCCAAGTGTCATATTCGTCTACTATTTCATTATAAGATTTTACATCATTAATGTAGTAATTAAATGCTGCTTCATAATTTGCTTTAAATGTGGTACATTTACTATTGATACCAGCGTCACCATAAATGACATTACAGTTTTCTCTTAAATCTTTTGATTTATCATAAACAAGCTGTATAGCAGATTGATACTCTTTCATAAAATTATTCCAGTCATCGCTACTGTTTCCAAGTTCTTCTAAATATAAATTGCTTTGATATTCATAGTACTTGTCTCTTTCTTTTGATAGTGCATCAACACTTTCAGAAAAACCAGTATACGCGTTTTTAATTTTTTCTTTTTTTGTTTCTGTTTCTTTTTGATCTTCTTTAAAACCAAGTAACCAAATGTATAAACCAGAAAATACAACTATAAGTATGATTACTATAATACCTATTATTTTTAAACCTTTCTTCATAAAGCACACTTCCTATCTTAAACAACTATATCAAAATAATTGGCTAGTGTAAAGAAAAAAAATCCTAATTTTTACTAGAATTTTTTAGTTTACTTTGTTTTTACTTATCTAACTCATTTAAAATTTTTTTTAGGTTTACAGCGATATTTTCAGGGATTATTTTTTCAAGCTCTTTTTCGCCTGCATTTTTTATACCATTTATTGATTTATATTTTTTGAGTAGTTCTTCTTTTCTTTTAGGGCCTATTCCTGGCACTTCGTCTAAAATACTTGAAAGCATTCCTTTGCTCCTTATTTGACGGTGATAGTTTATCGTGTAGTTATGTACTTCGTCTTGCATTCTTTCTAGATAGTGAAATAAGTTACTTCTTTTTTCTATTGGTATTTCACCATTTAATGTGATTAAAGCGTTTGTTGAGTGTTTATCATCTTTTTTTAAGCCGATTATTTTTACATCTATATTTAGTGATGTTATTATTTCGTTTGCTGCATTTAACTGACCTAATCCACCATCAATTATGATTAAGTCTGGTTTAGTTAGACCATCTTTGAGCACTCTAAAGTATCTTCTGTATATAACTTCTTTCATTGATGAGTAATCGTCGATTTTATCGGTTTGTAGTTTATATTTGCGGTATTCATTTTTTGCAGGAATTCCGTCTATAAATACAACCATACCAGAGACAGTATATGTGCCAAATAAGTGAGCATTATCAAAGAGTTCTATTCTATCAAGTCTATCCATATTAAGTAGTTTTCTTAATTCTTCATTTGATTTATAGGTTTTTTCTTCATCTTTATTTAAAAGCTCCATCTCATCTTCTAATGTTTTTTTCGCATTTTCATTTGCCATTTTAACTAAATCTTTTTTTACGCCTTTTTCTGGCACTTTTACCGATATTTTTAGGTAATCTTTTAGTAATTTTTCGTCTTCTATTTGGGGAATTAATATTTCTTTGGGAAGGAGGGCTTTTTCATAAAATTTGGCGATATATCTGGTAAGTTCTTCTGAATATGTGTCTATTAGTGGTATTATTTGATGGTGATGGCCACATATTTTACTTGACCTTATAAATAAAATAAATATACTTAGATATATTCCATCTGAATACATACCAAAAACATCTCTTGATAGGTCATCATTTATTTCTATTTTTTGTTTTACTAAAGTTATGTTAATATAGTCTAAGAGTTTTTTTAGTTCTAAGGCTTTTTCATACATTAGGGTTTCGGATAGTTTTTCCATTTCTGTTTGTATTTTATTTTTTACTTCTTCATCATCACCTTTTAAGAAATGAATTATTTCTTTTTCCATAGCGTCTATTTTTTCTTTAGGAATGTCTTTGACACAGTAACCTAGGCACTGATCAATATGATAGTAAAGGCAGGGTTTTTTAGGAAATGTTTTGCATTTTTTTAAGGGATATATACGGTTTAAGAGGTTTACGGTTTCTCTAGCAGCGGTGACATTAGGGTATGGTCCAAAAAGTCTTGAGGTATTTCTTTTTTTATGGAGATTTCTAACTATTTGCAGTCTAGGGCACTTTTCTTGAGTAAGTTCAATATATGGATAGCTTTTGTCATCTCTAAGAAGGATATTATATTTTGGATCATGTTTTTTTATAAGATTTATTTCTAAGATTAAAGACTCAGTTTCTGATGAGACCACTATATAATCAAAATCATTTATTTCTTTCACTAGTCTTGCAGTTTTACCTGTATGTGATGCATGGAAATAAGAGTTTAATCTATTTTTTAAATCTTTAGCTTTTCCAACGTAAATTATTACACCATCTTTATTTTTCATGAGGTAACAGCCTGGTTTATGTGGCACTAGTTTTAATTTTTCTAATATCATTTTCATCACCTTTTTTTCTATTATAACAGAAAAAAATGCTTAACTTGCATTTAATTTATCTACAATATTTTGAATTTTGTTTATTTCTTCATTTATTTCTTTATATAATTTTTTTAATATTTCTTTTAATGAGGTGATTTGTTCGATGTGGTCTTTATATTTTTTTCTTTGAAATTTCTTTGGTGGTCTTTCCATTAATGAGTACATTTCACATTCTATTATTTTTATTTTTTTACTTAAAAAGACTATATATGTTTTTATTTCTTCTATTTCACATACATTTGAGAAATCTAAAATTTTTGATACGATATTTTCGTTCAACTTGGCACCTCTTTTCAAATTCTACAAAAATTATAACACAAAATAGCTAAAATAATAACTTATAATAGCATTTTGATAATAATTTTGTTAACAATGGGAAAATTGTTCATAGGTGGTAGTATGATTAATTTTCGAAAACTTAAAGATTTAAGAGAGGATAACGATTTAAGTCAGACGGAAATTGCTTATAAGCTTGGAGTTAATAGAAGTACTTATTCTTTATGGGAGCTTGGCATTAACGTTATTCCTTTAAAATATCTATGTAAGTGTGCAGATTTTTATAAAACTAACATCGATTATATTTTAGGACTTAATTTTGATAAAAATGTGAAATCTATTAGTGGACTTGATTTAAAGGTTTTAGGTAAGAACATTAAAAAATTAAGACTTTTAAATAATTTATCACAAGATAATTTAGCAAATGTTTTACACGTTTCGCAGGCGGCGATTGCTAAATATGAAAAAGGTGTGATATGCATTTCAACTTTTAATCTTTATGCTTTATCTTTGGAATTTAATGTTTCTATGAGTTTTCTTACAGGTAAGGTTTTGAATTTAAAAGAAGTTAGTGTATAATTTTTTGGGGTGATTCTTTTGAAAACAGTTAAAGAAGAATATGAGGCAGAAGTCATTATTAATAAATCTAGATTTATTGGTATTTTAATTCCGGTTTTTGATAAGGAAAATGTTAATGAATTAATTTTAAATATTAAAAATAAATATAAAAATGCGACACATTATTGCTATGGATATATTATTGGTAGTTTTGAAAAATGTGATGATAATGGTGAGCCACAAGGAACGGCGGGAATGCCTATTTTAAATGTTTTAAAATTTAATGGTTTGACAAATGTTTTATGTGTGGTTATCAGATATTTTGGAGGTATTAAGTTAGGTGCTGGTGGTTTAGTTAGAGCGTATAGTTTAATTACTAAAGAAGTTATTAAAAAAAGTGTGATATGCAATTATTCTTTAGGATATTATATTGTTTTTAAGTTTGATTATGATAATTTAAAAAATGTTGATTTCTTACTTAAAGGTTTTGAAATTACTAAAATTTTTAATGAAAAAATTATTTACAAATTTAAAATAAAAGAAAGTGATTTTAATTTACTTGAGGGAAAGCTTTTAAAATATGGTGCAGTCATAGAGAAAAAAGCTAGTTTTGTGTGCTAGCTTTTTCTAATATAACGGTAGATTTATTTTCGAAATTTAATTTTTTTAGTATTTCTTTTAAATCTTCAAATTTTAATGATTTTGTTATATCATAGATGTCATATTTGATTTCTTTAAATATATATAATTCTCTAGTTATTTCTGAACAAATGGAAGTTGGATTTTCACTGGCAATTATCAGGCTATTTAAGGCCTGTTTTTTAATTAAATCAAATGTTTTTTCGTCTATTTTTTTATTTTTTAAAGTACTATCTATTAGATTAATAATGTTTTCAGTATCTTCTTTAACTGCTACTTCAAAGGTTATTACATAATAATCTTCATAGTTTTTAACATTACAGTTAAGGTCTGTAACAATATTTTCATCTTTTTGAATGATGTCTATAATATCACTTAATCCGCCAAATTTTATATTCAGATATATTGGAAGGAAAAGATTTTCTTTAAAGCTTTCAAATATTTTAGGCTTTTTTACTTTGTAATTTATGGCGATATTTTTATTTTGAACATCCTTATAAATTACTTCAAATTCTTTATCTACTGTTTCTTTTTCATTTACTTCTTCTTTTACAGCTATTTTTTTGTCAAACGTATTATTTTTATAATAATTTTTAACAAATTCTACTGTTTTTAAAACATCAACATTACCGGATATAGTTAAAACCATGTTTTTTGGCTGATAAAAAGCATTATAGCAAGTATATAAATTTTCTTTAGTTATACTTGATATATTTTCTAGTGAACCTAAAACAGTACTTTTTAAACTTTTATTTTTAAAGGTGTTTTCAAATACCTTATCGTAAATAATGGAAAACGGATTATCTAAGTCTTGTTTTTTTTCTTGGCTGATTATTCCCTTTTCTTTTTGAACATTTTCATCTGTAAAATATGGTTTATGGACACAGTTTAGTAATGTTTCTAAATTTTCATAAAAGTTATCAATACCAGTAAAGTGATATGCTGTGATATCGCTTGTGGTGAAGGCATTGCCTGACGCACCGTTTTTTTCATATATTTTTAAAGGGTCAATACCATCTTCTTTTTCAAACATTTTATGTTCAAGAAAATGGGCTATTCCAGCTGGCATTTGTGTATTTTGATTATCTATTTTAAAGTTTAAATCTTTGCCACCAAAGAAAACAGTCATGCGGGCGTGCACTACACTTCTATCTATTTTACTGATATAGATAGATAGCCCGTTTTCTAAGGTTTCTTTATATATATCAATATTTAAATTTTTTACTTCATTTTTTTCCATTGTTTTCTCCTTTTAATAGAAATATAGTGTCTATATGCACTTTTTTAGAAAATTTTGTTATGTCTTCTTTAGTTACTTTCATTATTTCTTCTTTTCTTTGATTTATACTGTCAGCGGTTTTAAAAGTTTGACATTCAAAGTTACCAATTACTGTTCCGATACTATCTTCAATACTTTTTAAAGAGTTTAGGTATATGTTTCGAACACTTTCTAAAAGTTCCTCTTCAAAGTTTCCTTTTTCCATATTTTGCATTTCTTCATCTATTAGATTTATGGTTTTTTCAAAGTTTTCCCCATCAATTCCAGCGTGAATGCTCATGGTTTCTAAGAGATTTTGCCTTGATGTGTATATGTAATAACATAGTGAATTTTTTTCTCTAACTGTTTGATTTAAAAGTGAGTTCATACAGCCACCTAATATCCATGAATATAATGGGAAAACATATTTTCTTTCAATGTCAGTTAGGCTTTCTATTTTACAGCCGATATTTAAAATGCTTTGAGTATTATTTACTTTTTCAATGATTATTCTTGGATTTTGTCTGATATTTGTTTGCTTTATAAGGTGATTTATTTTTCCTTGGTGTTTTCCATTAAAGTTTATTTTTTCACTTATGATTTTTTCTATTTCATTAAATTCAATATCACCAATTACAAAAATATCTAATTTAGAGTTTTGCATTAATTTTTGATAAAAATTATATAATTCTTTTTCATTTGTTTTTTGCACATCTTCTATTAACTCTTCTATTTTATATTCTTTATAATCTTTGGTGTCCATTTCTTCATCTAATCTTATTTTCGCGTATCTTTGAGGATTATCTTTAACTGATTTTAATGATGAGATAAATGATTTTTTTTCAAGTTCAAATATTTCTTTATCAAAACCATTATTTATTATTTTAGGGTTAAAAAGAAAATCTAAAACAAAATCTATGCTTTTTTTATTCATACCTTTTTCAGTGTATTTTTCATTTATGAAAGATATATCTAATGTGAACACGCCTTCTTTACCACTTTCTATATAGCTGATGTAGTAACATGGGTCGTAGATACTGGCACATGCGGTGTTAATTTCTTTGATTGTTTGATAGTTAGGGCTTGTTTTAAGTAAAATATTTTGCAAGATTTTTAGGTATTTACTATTTTCTTTCTCGTCTTTTATTCTTAAATCAACCAGCAATTTTATTTGTTTAAATCTATTTGTTTTTACCATATGCAAATCATAATTTTTTAAATTTACGCTTTGATAATCCATTGTGTCACCTCTTTATTTCTGTAGCTGCTTTTAAGGCTATTTCTATCATTTTATTTAGGTTATTTTGTCTTTCTTCTGGGTTAATACTTTCATTTTTAAAAGGCAGGTCAACAACGGTCATAAGGCATGAGGCATTTTTATTAAAATAGTTTGCAAGATAAAATAAGGCGAATGCTTCCATTTCAGAAGCAATGGGCTTTATAGGAATTCTTTTAAACATTTCTTTAGAATTTTCCATGTATGCATCAAAGGCTTCCATACATAAAGTTTTACCTTTTATGATATTTTTATCTATGCTTTCAATTATTTCATTTAGTTTTTCGCTTGATTTCACTTGATGACAGTTTTCATTGTTAAATTCTAAAGCAAAATTACTTTCAGAGTACACCTCTTCAGATAAAATAATATCATACATTTTTAAATTTTCGGCATAACCACCACATGAACCTATTCTGATAATATTTTGAACATCATAAAATTTATAAAGTTCATAGGCGTATATTCCCATACTGGGTATGCCCATACCGGAGGCCATAACCGTTATTTTAGTTCCTTCATAATAACCGGTGTAGGCATACATATTTCTTATTTTATTTACTAGTTTGTAGTCTTTTAAAAATTTTTCAGCGATATACTGTGCTCTTAAAGGGTCGCCTGGCATGATTACAGTTTCAGCGATTTCTCCTTTTTTTGCTTCATTGTGTGGAGTCATATTATCAAATCCTTTCATTTTTATATTAGCAAAGTAATATTGTTTAGTCAATTAGATTAAATTTATTTTTACTGCATATAATAATTTTAGGTGATTTTATGAAGTTTTTAAAAGTTTTATTTCCTTTAATTGTTGGATGCATTGTTAGTTTTATAATTAATCCTTATATGAATTATGATGAGCTAATTAAGCCTATTTTATCCCCTCCTAAAGTTATTTTTCCGATAGTTTGGACAATTATTTATCTTTTACTCGGTATATCTTTTCTTTTTATAAACTCTTTTAAAAGTAAATTTTTATATTATTTAGGAATTTTCGTTAATGCTTTATGGCCAATTTTATTTTTTGTCTTTAGACTTTATTTATTTAGTTTTATTTGGATTATTTTACTTTTTATTATTATTTTACTTATGACTATTTTCTTTTATAAAGAAAATAAGCTTGCGGCTTATTTAAACTATCCTTATTTAATTTGGCTTTGCTTTGCGGCTTATTTAAATTTAAATGTATTTTTAATTAATTAATAGTAATATGGTTATACCGGTTATTAAAGGAATAAGCATGGAAATGAATGTCCATTTGAGGCTTTTCATTTCTTTTTTTATTGCTAAAAGTGTTGTGGCACATGGAAAGTGAAATAATGAGAAAATTATTACTGATATAGCTGTTTTTACTGTCCAACCATTATTTATTAATAGGTTTTTTAATTCACTTAAGTTTTCAAAACTTTCGATGCTTCCTAGTGACATATAGGTCATAATCATAATTGGTATTACAAGTTCATTTGCGGGGAGTGCTAAAAAAAATGATAGTAATATTACGCCATCTAAACCGATTAGTTTTGCAAATGGATCTAAAAAATTTGAGGATATTTCAAGGATTGTATTACCATTTATATGAATACTTGCCATTAAATAGATTAATAAGCCAAATGGAGCGGATATTAATATTGTTTTTTTTAATATTAATAAAGTTTTTTCAAACATTGATTTGATTATAGTTTTTATTATCGGTGGTTTTCTATAAGGCGGAAGCTCTAAAATAAAAGAATTTTCGTCATTTTTTAATACTGTTTTTGAAAGAATTTTATTTACAATGAAGGTCATGATAATTGCTAGAATAATGAATAATGTAAGTACTATCGCACTTAAAAAATTATTTGTGGTTAGAAACATTGCTATAATGGAAATTATAAGTGGAAAGCGACCATTACAAGGCATAAAAGAGTTTGTCAAAATTGACATTGACCTTGATACTTTATTTTCAATTATACGCGTTCCCATTACTCCTACTACATTACATCCAAAACCCATAGCCATAGTTAGGGCTTGTTTGCCACAGGATGATGTTTTTTTAAATATGTTATCTAAGATAAATGATATACGTGGAAGGTAACCTAGTTCTTCTAGTATGGTAAAAAGTGGGAAGAAAATTAACATTGGTGGAAGCATGACAGATACTACCCATGTTACTGTTTTATATATACCATTTATTAAAGGATTTATAATGAAATCTGGTAAGTTTAATAATTTTAAAAACGAAAGCAAAAGATTTTCTAAAGCAGAAAATGTTTGATATAAAAATTCTGATGGATAGTTAGCACCTTTAATTGTTAACCAAAAAATAAATAAAAGTAATATAAGCAATAGAGGCACGCCAAATTTTTTACTGGTAATTATTTTATCTATTTTATTTTGATTATTTATATAACTTTCATCTTTTATTTTTAACACATCTTCACATATTTGATTGGTTTTTTCGTTTATAACTTCGGTTATGATTAGTTCTACATCTTCATTTTCTTTTTTATATAAATTTTGAAATCTGATATTTTTATTATTTTTTTCATTATATTTTTGAATAAAGGTATAGTCATTTTGGATAATTTTTAAGGCGGTGCTTTTGTTTACTTTATATTCGTTTTGTATTTTTAATATTTTCTCATTAATTATTTTAGGGTATTTAACTTCAAATGTTTCATCTTTTTTTATATTTACTAAGGCATTTAATAGTTCGTCTAATCCTTTTTTATTTTTAGCTGTTATGGGAATTACGTTAATTTTTAATATTTTTTTTAATTTTTCTATGTCAATTTCTAAGCCTTTTTTGTACACTTCGTCTATCATATTTATACCAAGCACTACTTTATTTGTAACTTCTAATATTTGAAGAAGTAGTGGCATACTTCTTTTTAATAAAGAGCCATCTACAATGACAGCTAAAGCGTCATAGTTTTCAAAATATACATAGTTTTTAGTAATTTCTTCTTCTTTAGAAATGGGGTTTAATGAATATGTTCCTGGAAGGTCTTCTATTTCTATTATTTTTTCTTTATATTTAAATTTTTTTACAGCTTTATCAACGGTTTTCCCTGACCAATTACCAGTGTGCTGATGGCTTTTGGTTATGGCGTTAAATATGGTACTTTTACCAACGTTTGGTGTACCTATAAGACCTATTTTCATTTTTCTACCTTTATTTCTTTTATATCTTCGTCACGAAGTGCTATTTTGATATCATTTATTTGATAAGCAGATATACCTTTTTTTGTAATAATTTTTTTGATTTTTGCATTTTTTATTATGCCTAAATCAAGCATTCTTTTTCTAAGCGTTTTAGGATAATTTATTTTTATTATTTTACCTTCTTCATTTATTTTCAAGTCAGAAAGTTTAATCATTTTATCACCCATTTTATTATATGAAGGATTTTTTTTGAAGGCACAAAAAAAATCTCAATAAGAGATTTATTTTCTATCAATAAACCAGTTACCACTGATGTCGCAGCTATTGCTTGATGGTGCTGGATTCGGTTTATCCATTTTTATTAAGACAGGAACTTTAAAGGCATTACCAAAGGCGATGCAGTTACCAGGCTGCAGGACTTTTAATCTTTTAACAATTTCATTTGTAATATTAGGTACCATTTCGGTTATGTATTTAACATCTCTTGGGTGCATCATTTTAAATATTAAAAAGTTATTGCACTGGGAGATTGAAGTTTCTGATAAATCTGATGGTCTTTGAGAGATAAGTCCTAGAATAACGCCATATTTTCTACCTTCTTTGGTTATACGATCAAAAATATTGTAACCGAGTAAATTAGCGTCATTATCATTTTGGACATATCTATGGGCTTCTTCTAAAATGATGTGGAATGGTAGTGTCGCTCTTTGCTCCATTTCTTTGGCGTAATCAAATAGTAATTTTGAATATATTTTAGTAATTGTTTTAGCAAATCTGTCATCAACATAGTTAATGTTGAAATTGATTATTTGGGCTTTTCTACCATTTGGGGCGGTTAAAAGTTCTTTTATATATTCGTCTTTTGTCATGTATCTATCTAGTTCAAAATATCTTGCGTAATCACTATTGATTAGTGAATGAAGCCTTACTTTTAAAATGTTATCTTCATCATATATTTTATTGCTGTTTAATGCTCCTTCGGAAATTAATGCGAAGTCTAAGGCGTCTTTTAGTTCATTTAAGCCATACTTGAATGTGCCACTTGGAACGGTAAGTTCGATAGAGTTATCTAGAAATGACTGCATGAAGTTCGTTATTAGCTCCATTTCTCTGATTTTTCCAGAGGCGTCAATTACTAGACACTGTTTAAGGGTTCTAATGTATCCTGGCTGATAAATTGTGGTATCAAGATTTAAATCTTTGGTGTGATATGAAGATAATATTGAAAATATTTGATCACGTATTTGGGCGGAATTTCTACCACTTGATAATATATCTAATATAGCTCTAGCGATAATGTCATTTTTTTGTTTGATTACTTCGCTTTCTTCTCTGGCAAATAGTCCGACAAATTTTAAAGCTTTTTCAATTATTGGAAGCTGTGTTGGACTTTCGGCGTTTAATAGTAATGCAATGTCATCTGAAGTTAAAAGCCATAATGGGATTTTTAGTATCTCTGAGTCACTGAAACCGGTGTTTGTTGTGTATGCTTTAAAGCTTAATTCTGGGGCTTTTTGATTTAAATCTTGAAATGCACTGTGGTATTCACCGTACGC
>CAKPAT010000030.1 GCA_934133155.1 uncultured Bacilli bacterium | reverse complement strand
TATGTGAGTATAATGACTGATGTTAGTGGGACATTTTAACTACTAATAGTTAAAGTTATTATAGAAACTTGAGGCAAGAAAAGGAGATATGATTATGCTTGAACAAATTCCACGAAACCTTTTGAATTTAATAAGATATGGGGAAAGTACCACTATCGAATTTAAAACAGCAATGAAAAATCTTCCAGATAATCTGTTTGAAACAATATGCCCTATGTTAAATAGAAATGGTGGACACATATTTTTAGGTGTACAAGATAATGGAAAAATTGTAGGTGTATATAAGGATTATATTAGGAATATGCGAAGAAATTTTGCTAATTTATGTAATAATGAAGAAAAAATAAGTCCAACAGTTCACCTGGAAATGAAGGAATATTTATGTGAAGGCAAAGAAATTCTATATATATACGTCTACGAAAGCTCAGACGTTCATAAAAGTGCAAATAAAATATTTGATAGAAATGAGGATGGAGACTTTGAAATTACAGGCAACACATCATTAATTTCAGCATTATACATTAGGAAAAGCAGTACTTATATAGAAAACAAAATCTATCCATTTGCCACAATGAATGATTTAAGAAAAGATCTAATAAGCAAGGCTAGAACAATGGCCGTAAATAAAGAAGCAAATCATCCGTGGGCAAAAATGAATGATTTAGAAATGTTAAGAAGTGCATCACTATACGAAAAAAACTTACAAACAGGTGAAGAAGGATTTAATCTTGCTTGCATATTAATATTTGGTAAAGACGATGTAATTGCCTCAGCATTATCTTATTACAAAACAGATGCAATATTAAAAGTTGAAAATTTAGAAAGATATGACGATAGAGACGATATCAGAACAAACTTAATAGAAAGCTACGAAAGATTAATAAACTTTATAAAAAAACACTTAAATGAAAAATTTTATATAGAAGATAACAAGAGAATAAATGTTAGAGATGTAATGGCACGAGAATTATGTTCAAATTTATTAGTCCATCGTGAATATTCCAACCCATTTCCTGCAAAATTAATAATAACAAAAGAAGCAATTATAACAGAAAATGCCAACAAGCCTAGGACAATTGGGTATAGTGATTTAGGCAACTATTCTCCTTATCCTAAAAATCCTAAAATAGCTAATTTTTTCAAGGAAATAGGTGTAGCAGAAGAACTTGGTTCTGGAATAAAAACTATAACCAATTGTAATAAAATATATAGTGGTGGTATTCCTAGCTTCAAAGATGCTGACATATTTACTGTTACAATCCCATTAACAGAAGAAGTAACAAAAAGTATGCTAAATTCAATTGAAGGGATGAATGATTTAAAAATCAAATTATTTAACTATATTAAAAATAATAATAGTGTTAGTAGGAAAGAAATTAACGATTACATGTATCCATTATTTGATACAACAGATATAAATGAATTAAATAACAAGACTAGATATATTATAAATTTTTTGAGAAAGAAAAAATTAATTTACAATGAGGGCACAAGGACTAAGCCCAAATGGGTAACAAAAAAACATATAAATGCTAAAGGAAATACAAAGAAGTGCTAAAAGAACTGCTAATAAATGCTAAAGGAAATACAAAGGAATGCTAAAAGAACTGCTAATAAATGCTAAAGAAAATACAAAGAAGTGCTAAAAGAAGATGCTAATAAATTCTAAAGGAAATACAAAGGAATACTAAAAAAACTGCTAATAAATGCTAAAGAAAATGCAAAGGAATGCTAAAAAAACTGCTAATAAATGCTAAAAAAATGCAAAGAACTGCTAACAAATATAAATAAATTAAATCTAACCCAATCAAAATTGCCTTTTAAGAAAAGAATACTCTGAAATCAATATATACAAAAGAAATTTTACGTAAGTATATTATTAAATTTTTGACATATAATAATCAAATGAAATATACAGTTAGCGACATATTTTGGCACACAAACGTCACATTTATGTCGATAACTGTTAAACATTAAGCCAAAAGATATATATGAAGAATTTGAATGTTATATCCGTGAAGGTGGTTTCCCTGGAGCGTTAAATTATGATAATGAACAAGATAGAAAACTATACGTTCAAAATATCTTAGACGACATTTTCATAAAAGACATAAAAGCAAATCAAAAAATTAAAAATTCAGAAACATTTAAAAATATACAAAGATATGTAATAAATAATTTTGGCAATATGATTTCAGCTAGTAGCATACAAAAATATTATAACAGTATAAATAGAAATGTAGATATTAGGACAATTGAAAAATACATCAATATTTTATGTGATGCCAAAATTTTATATCCATGTGATACCTTTGATATAAAATCAAAAGTTTCACTATCTGGTGAAAGAAAATACTATCTAGCCGATTT
Source organism: uncultured Bacilli bacterium (assembly GCA_934133155.1). Taxonomy (GTDB): domain Bacteria; phylum Bacillota_I; class Bacilli_A; order RF39; family UBA660; genus Coprosoma. Next base: position 10,022 of record CAKPAT010000030.1, on the reverse strand, counting down.
AAGCATATATTTTCTTTATAATACCGATAATAGAATTAATTATGGCCCTGTATTAGAAAATATCCTACATAATTATTTAATCGGCAAGGGTTATAAATTAAGTGTCGGCAAAATCGGAAAACTAGCAGTAGATTTTATCGCCCGCTACCAAAACAACAATTATTTCTACCTTCAAGTATCTAAAAATATTGAAAATGAACAAAACGCAAAACTTGAATATAAACCATTTTATGAGATAAAAGACATGTATCCAAGGTATTTGTTCTTATTTGACTTAATAATTAAAGATAAAGCTTACAGCATTAAAAATGTCAACATCGCTAAATTTATCGCAAATAATCAAAATTTATAAAACTAAAGGCGCATAACAAATCCGCCTTTTTTCGTCAAAAAATTTAAATCAAACATGATAAACTAAAAACGGTGATACAAATGAAAACATATCATATCTATGATCAAGTAAATGAAGATATCATAAGTCATAATTGATAAATATTACCCATAAAATTTTATGGGTGATATTGTGTTTAAAGACTTAAGAGAGTATATTTTAGAAAATGAATTTCGCATAAACATATATAAAGATAAAGTAAACATTATAAACTATAAAGAAATATCTCATTTTTCAGATACAAAAATACTAATTTTATATGAAGAAGGATACCTACAAATCAAAGGAGACAATCTATACATATCAAAATTGCTTAATGATGAAATCTTAATAAATGGAAATATAAAAGAAATCACATTTCAATGACCAGCAAAGTTTCATTAAACATAAAAGGCAAAAACATAAACAGATTCATCAAAAAGCTAGCAGTAAAAAAAATAGAAATACTTTCCTTAAAATATCAAAATGAAAACGAAGTCGACATCATTATATATAAAAAAGATCTAGAAAAAGTCTTTAAAATCAAAAGCATCTATAATATATCCAAAACCGGATACTTTGGTTTAATAAAAATAAAAAGAAAAATAATCTTAAATAAACACATCATAATCGCTTTAATCACATCCTTTTTAATCTTTCAAATACTTACAAACATGATTTTTAAAATAGAAGTCATTCACTCAAACAAAGAAATAAGAAACCTTATAAAAAACGAACTAGAAAAAGAAGGCCTAAAAAAATACGCTTTCAAAAAAAGTTACAAAGAAATAGAAAATGTTAAAAAACACATCATCTCAAAATACCAAAACAAAATAGAATGGCTAGAAATAGAAACCCACGGAACAAAACTAACAGTTAGAGTAGAGGAAAGAAAAATAAATGAAAATAAAGAAGGAAAAATTCCAAGAAACATAATCGCCAAAAAAACAGGAGTAATCAAAAAAGTCATTGCCGAAGAAGGCGAAATCGTCAAAGATATGGACGACTATGTATCAAAAGGCGATGTTATAATAAGTGGGGAACTAGTATTTTCTGGCGAAATAAAAGGCAAAGTAAAAGCAGAGGGAAAAGTATATGCTGAAACATGGTATATAACCAAAACAAAATATCCCGTCATAAATGAAGAGGTAGAAACAGGAAAACATCAAAAAAAATATGTCTTAAAATTTCTAAATAAAGAAATAGAGTTAAACAAATACAAAAACAAAAAATACAAAGAAAAAGTCCTACTTTCACATCCACTTTTACCAATAAAACTTGTATATCAAAACCAAACAGAAATAAAAAAAACTAGCGAAATTTTAACATACGACCAAATCCTCGCCAAAGCCCAAAAAGCATCCGAAGAAAAAATCAAAAAAAATCTAAAAAATGGCGAATATATCATCAGAAGTAAATATCTAAAAAGTCAAATGCTAGAAAAAGAAATAGAAGTAGAAATGTTTTACTCCATATATGAAGACATCACAGACTATCAAGACCTGCCAGAATGAAAAACAAAATCTTTACTGCATATATAATCATATTACTAATCATACTAACCATACCATGCAAAACATATGGAAATGCAAATATAATTCCATTCAAAGAAATAACAAGATACCACATAACCTCAAAACTATTCCTAAAAGATGTCATAGGTAACATCGTACTATTCATACCCCTCGGCATATTCCTATATAAAAAAAGAAAAATAATTTACATAATACCACTAGTCATAGAAATATCCCAAATATTCATTGGAAGAGTATTTGACATAGACGATGTTATACTAAATATTATTGGCATACTTTTCGGCATAAGCATTGAAAAAAAAGGTAAATTATAATATAATGTGAATTAAAGGAAGTGCTAAATGAATAATTTTGAAATATATAACGAAACAGATGAAAACATAGACATCGAAGAAGAAAGAAAATTTATAAATTATGCCTTAGAATATAAGAAGCTCACAAATGTTATATTTAATATAATATTTGTAAATAATGAGCAAATACATCAAATAAACAAAGAATATAGAGGAATAGACCGCCCAACAGATGTCATCAGTTTTGCCCTAGAAGAAGGCGAAAACCCCATAAATTTCTCCGAAGAATATGGAAGACTTTTAGGCGATATATATATATCAGTTGATAAAATAAAAGAGCAAGCTAAAGAATATGGTCACAGCGAAAAAAGAGAAATGGCCTTTTTAACCATCCACGGAATACTTCATTTACTAGGTTACGACCACATGACAAAAGAAGATGAAGAAGTCATGTTCAAAGAGCAGGAGTTGATTTTAAGTGGCTACGGTCTCACGAGATAAACTAAAAAAAAGAGGTTTCAAAAGACTATATAAAAGCTTTACCTATGCTGCTAGCGGTATAAAATATGCTTTTAAATATGAGCAAAATATGTTAATTCATTTTCTAGCAACAATATGCGTCATTATAGCCGGTTTCATTTTTAATATATCTGCCATAGAGTGGCTAATAATCATACTAATAATCGGACTAGTAATCGCTACTGAACTAATCAACACCAGCATGGAGGCTGCTATAGATTTAATCACAAACGAAGTGCACCCCCTCGCAAAAATAGCCAAAGATACTGCCGCTGGTGCCGTCTTAGTCTTTGGAATAACTGCCATAATAATTGGACTAATAATATTTGCCCCTAAAATACTAAACATGATTGGAGTATAATAAATGCCAGAAAAACTAAAAAAATTATTGCAAAATAGTCATTCACCATATTATAAATATAAAGTAGCTGCCATAATAGAATGCAAAGATGGAAAAACATTTGAAGGTGTAAACATTGAAACATCTTCTCCAGCTAGCGGTGTATGTGCTGAAAGAAACGCCATATATTCTGCCATATCCCATGGTTATAAAAAAGGAGACTTCAAACACCTATACATCATGAATAGTTCAGATAAAGAGTGCTATCCATGTTTCGTCTGCCGTCAAACATTAATGGACTTCTGTGAAAATATCGAAATAACAACATACACCAAAGAAGGAAAAAATAAAACAGTAAACTTAAAAGAACTATGCCCATACCCATTTGAAAGTAGTGATATAAAATGAAAAGCGGATTTGTCAGCTTTACCGGAAGACCAAACGCCGGGAAATCAACCCTAATAAACCAAATAATTGGCGAAAAAATTGCCATAACATCAAATAAACCACAAACAACAAGAAATATCATACAAGGAATATATAATGACGAAGATAGTCAAATAATATTTGTTGACACCCCAGGAATACATAAAGCTAAAACAAAACTAGGCGACCTATTAAATAAAGGTGCCTATTACAGCATAGACGATGTTGACATCATATGCTACATAGTAGACGCTACAAAACCCCTCGGAAATGGTGATAAATTCGTTATTCAAAAATTTACAAACATAAATAAACCAGTTGTGCTTGTTTTAAACAAAATTGATAATTTAAAAAATGAAGAAATAATGAGTAAAATACTTGAATATAAAGACTTATATAACTGGTCTGACATTGTTCCAATATCCGCCTTAAAAAATAAAAACATTAATGAACTTTTAAAAGTAATAAAAACTCATTTAAAAGAAAACTTTAAATACTATGGCGAAGATATAATCACCAATAAATCTATAAACTTCATGATAGAAGAAATAATTAGAGAAAAAGTTCTAAGGCTAACTGAAGAAGAAGTCCCATACTCCGTAACATGCGTCTTAGAAAAAATAACAAAAAATAAAGATAAAACAATCATAAACGCTGAAATTATCGCCGATAAACAGTCCGTAAAAAAAATCATAATCGGTAAAAATGGACAAATGCTAAAAAAAATCGGCACATACGCGAGAGAAGACATTGAAATGCTATTAGAAACCAAAGTCTATCTAGAACTATACGTCAAAGTAATTGAAAATTGGAAAGATAGAGAAAAATACCTAACAGAATTCAAATTTAACGATTTTCTTGAATAAAAAATGCAAAAAATAATCACCATATAAATAGAGGTGATAACATGCAAAAACTATTATGGAATTTATTTGAAAAAACAGGAAAAATAGAATACTACATAAAATATAAAGAAATAAAGAAAAAAAATAAGGAAGATTAAAATGCTAGAAGTAGAAGGAATAATCGTAAACGAAACCAAATATGGCGAAACAAGTAAAGTACTAAACATATTAACAAAAACACATGGATTAATCGGTGTCATGGCTAAAGGAGCAAATAGCCTTAAAAGTCCATTTAGAAGCACATCAACCAAGTTAACCTATGGTTTTTTTATCATATATTATAAAAAAGGTAAACTATCCATATTAAAAGAAGTAACCGTAATAAATCACTTTAAAAAAATCAAAAAAGATATAGAAAAAATAAGCATATCCTCATACCTTCTAGAACTATCAGAAAATACCTATAAGCAAAATAATAATCCAAACATATATAAACTTCTAATAGAAACCCTTTTAAAAATAGAAGAAGGTTATAACCCCAAAGCCTTAATGAACATACTTGAACTAAAATACCTATATTACCTAGGCGTTGCCCCTATATTAGACGAATGTGCCATATGCGGAAAAAAAGTGCACATAATTACACTATCAAGTTATAAAGGCGGCTTTATTTGCCAAAATTGTTATCAAAACGAAAAAATAGTCTCCGAAAAAGTTATCAAACTAATAAGACTATTTTACCATCTAGACATATCCAAAATTAACAAACTATCTATAAGCAAAGAAATAGAAGAAGAAATAAATAATTTTCTAAATGATTACTACACCAGATATACCGGATTATATCTTAAAAATAAAGATTTTCTTAAAAATTTAAGCAAAATAAACTATTGACAAAATAATAATAAAAATATAAAATGAAAATGAAAGGCGATGACAGGCTTGGAAACCTCGAGCCATATATTTTAAAGAGATTCTTTAAGAATAAGTAAGGTGGAACCGCGGGAAACCGTCCTTACAAACTAAAAGAGTCTCTTTTTGTTTAAGGAAGGAAGATAAAAATGACAAAAATAACAATGGAAAAACTAGTAAACATATGCAAACAATACGGATACATATTTCAAGGATCAGAAATATACGGTGGACTTGCCAATACATGGGATTATGGTCCACTTGGAGTAGAATTAAAAAACAACATCAAAAAAGCATGGTGGCAAAAATTTATCGAAGAAAAAATAAATAACTACGGTCTTGATAGTGCAATACTAATGAACCCTGAAGTATGGGTAGCCTCAGGACATGTCGCCAGCTTTTCTGACCCACTAATCGACTGCAAAAAATGCAAAACAAGACATAGAGCCGATAAATTAATTGAAGAATTTAGTAAAGGTGCTGAAACCGGTGATGGCTGGAGCAACGAAAAATTAGAAAAATACATCGAAGAAAATAAAATCCCATGTCCAAAATGTAGTGGACACGACTTCACAAACATCAGACAGTTTAACCTACTATTCGAAACCAGCATGGGAGTAACCGAAGATAAAAAAAACACCATATACTTAAGAGGCGAAACAGCTCAGGGAATATTCGTAAACTACGCCAATGTTCAAAGAAGTATGCGTGCTAAATTACCATTCGGTATAGGCCAAATCGGAAAAGCCTTCAGAAACGAAATAACCCCAGGAAACTTCATTTTCCGTCAAAGAGAATTTGAACAAATGGAACTAGAATATTTTTATAACCCAAAAGAAGAAGAAAAAGAATTTAACTATTGGCGTGCCTACTGCATGGATTTTCTAAAAAAAATAGGCATTAAAGAAGAAAATTTAAGATATAGAGATCACACAAAAGAAGAACTTGTCTTTTACAGCAACGCCACAACCGACATTGAATATAACTATCCACAAGGCTGGGGTGAATTATGGGGTATAGCTGATAGAACTGACTACGACTTAAAAACTCACATCAACCACTCAAAAGCCGATTTAACATACCTAGATCCAGAAACAAATGAAAGATTTATCCCATACGTTATCGAACCATCAGTCGGAGTAGATAGACTATTTCTAGCAGTCATAACAGATGCCTATAAAGAAGAAACTCTAGAAGATGGATCAATAAGAGAGGTTATGTCTATTCACCCAGCACTCGCACCTTATAAAGCATTAGTTTTGCCACTAGTTAAAAAAAGACATAGCGAAAAAGCCTTAGAAATCTATCAAAAACTATCAAAAAAATTCATGGTAACATATGACGAAACAGGTAACATCGGTAAAAGATATAGAAGAGGGGATATTGCTGGAACACCATTTTGTATAACCGTAGATGATGACACATTAGAAAAAAACACCGTCACGATCAGAAATAGAGACACCATGAAACAAGATATAGTAAACATAGATGAAATAGAAAACTATATAAATGAAAAAATAAGCATATCATAAAAAATATGCTTTTTAAATATAATAAAATATGCAAGAATTCATAATAAAGATAAGTATCGCATTATTTTTAAGCGCCCTAATCGGCCTAGAAAGACAGTGGCGTAAAAGATCCGCCGGTATAAGGACAAATATATTAGTATGTCTAGGTGCATTTCTATTTGCCTATTTAGACATCAAAAAAGGAGGGGACTTAAGAACTGCCAGTCAAGTTATAACCGGTCTTGGCTTTTTAGGAGCAGGCGTCATATTAAAAGACGGCGCCAATATTCATGGATTAAATACCGCCGCCACATTATGGTGTAGTGCTGCCACAAGCATTTTAAGCGCATATGGATTACTAAAAGAAGCTATAATTGGAAGTTTATTAATACTAATATCAAATATTTTTTTAAGAGTATTTACCAAAAAATTCATAAATCAAACCAAAGAAAAATATATCATAAAAATAAACACAAAAGAAATCAAAGAAACATTAAAATACCTAGAAAACAATTCAGAAATCAATAGTCTAAAAATAAACCATAACCAAATAACCGCCAAAATAGAAACAGATAAAATAAAAAATATTATAAACTATCTAACAACTAAATCAAAAAAAATCACTTATCAAAAAAGTGAGACATCACTCACTTAAATAAATCCTCAAAGCCTCACTTATCCCTTTCGCATAACCACTTCTATTACTTAAAATATTATTTAAATCACTTTTATTATCCATATAACCAAGTTCAAGTAAATATGACTCCGCCGTATTATTAGAATTATAATGCTCATTTTTCGGATACTTAGAGTACCTACCATCATTATAAGCATGAGTAGAAATACCGCCAACTTCTCTTACCGCATAATAATAAATCGTGGAAGGCGTTTTTAAAGGAAACTTTTCATCACTTTCATCAATTTCTTTTTTCGTAAAAAACCTTTGATAAATACCATTACTAACCAAAAAATCTTTCTTTAAAGAAACAGAAGTATTCGCATACTTAACAATATTTTCACTAAATAAATTAGCTAAATCAAAATCAATGTCATTCGCCACATAAACCTCTAAACCATGTGATTTTGCTCCAACAACACCAGTAGAATTATGATGTAAAGCCAAATTAAATTTAGACTTAGTATCATTAGCCATAGTTGCACTACCCATACTACAGTACGTACAAACTGTATCTTTTTCATTATTTCTAGTCATAATTACCTTATAACCTAAGTCTTCTAAATTCTTTTTAACCTCTAAAGCCAAAGCTAAATTCAAATCAGCTTCCTTATATAAAGTTCCATTTTTACACTTACCAGAAGCACTTGGTAGCTCGCCACCTAAGCACACCATCATACCAGAGTCATTTGCATCATGCCCAGGATCAATCGTAATATCATAGACATCTGATGGAAGACTACTTTCCTTTACCAAAACATTTAAAAAATCACCTTTAAATTTAAAATCAATCTTATTATTTTTCCCATTTTTAGTCAAAGAATAATAAGTTAAATTTCCATAATCAGTTTCATTTTTCAAAGAATAATACTGAATACTGTCGTCCTTTTCATGCTTAAAAAGCAAATAAAAATTTCCCAAACTAAGTTTTTCCAAATTAATGCCCCCATTAATCAAATCACTGGTTTCAAAATAATCACCCGAAACTTCTAAATCAATGGGGTATTCATTTTTCCCGTCCGTCAAAACCAAAGTAGAAGAGTCTGCTAAATCAAAATTCCCCTTTAAATTTAAATGCGTGCCATAAATTGCGTAATAGCTCAAGGTTGCAAAATCATCCTTAGAAACATCCTCTAAAAAACTTTTACTTTCCTTAAAATAAAATAATCCAAAAGAGACACCACCAATAAAAATCAAAAAAATCAAAAATTTAAAAAAATGAAACTTCTTCTTTTTCTTTTTCTTCTTCATAAAACCAACTTCCTTTAAAATATTATAAATCATAAAAGAAAAACAATAAAGTAAAAAAACGTCAAACAAAGTAAAAAAAAATCAAATTTTTAAAAATCATTTAATTTTCTACTAAACTATGGTAAAATAAAATGTAGTTACAAATTAAGGAGGATAAACATGGGTTTAATAAAGAAAATAATAGGAGAAGAGGAAGAAGATATTTTCACCGAACCAAATGAATCAAATCAATATTATTTAAAAAATGCCGAGGCACTAAAAGAAGATGGCGGTGCAAAAATGATCCTCTTAGAGCCAAGAGCATACTCTGAATCTCAACAAATAGCCGATCACTTAAAAAAAAGAAACACAGTAATCGTTAACTTAAAAAGAGTTACCCCTGAACAAGCAAAAAGAATTGTTGACTTTTTAAGCGGAACGATATATGCTATTGGCGGAGATTTGCAAAAGATAGGCGGTGGAATATTCTTATGCACACCTAACAACATCAGTGTGCAAGGAAAAATCACTGGCGAAACAGAGGGAAAAGGAATACACGACAACGACGACATAAACATTGAATGGTAAAAAAATATAAAGGGTGAGAAAATATGGAAAAATTTGGAAGGACACTAAGAGGCTACGACCCAGAAGAGGTAAATGCCTTTCTAGATGAAGTAATTAGTAAAGTCGAAGCAATGGTTGAAGAAATTAACCAAAAAAACACCTTACTAAAAGAAAAAGACGAACAAATCAAAAACCTTGAAGCAAAAATAGAAGAAACAGACACCCTTAAAACCAAACTTTCTGATTACGAAAGAATGGAAAGCTCACTAAATAAAGCCATACTAATGGCCCAAAAAACATCTGATAGTCTGAAACTCGCTGCTCACAAAGAAAGCGAAATAATGCTTGATGATGCTAAGAAAAACGCCAGTAGAATAGTAAACGAAGCTTTAATTAGAGCAGAAAAAATCGAAAATGACGCCATGATGATGAAAAGAAACATCACGGTATTAAAAAGAAGATTAAAAAACATCGTTGAATCCCAACTAGAAATAATCGATGATATAGACAAAATAGACATATAAAACAAATGATAGAGACGGTATAAAATAAAGTTTTAAAGAGAGTTAGTGCGCGGTGGAAGCTAATAAACTGACATTATACAAATCACTCTTGATGTTCCTTTCTGAAAATAGTAAGAAAGGACGGTAACGCGTTATAGTATCAAGTCGTATATTTTATTATATAAAATAAGGTGGTACCGCGCATAACCTCGTCCTTATAACTAAGGAGGGGGTTTAATTTTAGGAATTTTTAAATAAAAAAGCATAAATTTAAGTAGGTGATAATATGCTTGAA
>CAKPAT010000029.1 GCA_934133155.1 uncultured Bacilli bacterium | reverse complement strand
TCAGCCTTAAAAGTTGGAACAAGTTCATCAGTAGCAGTCGTATCATTTGAAGTAAGTGGAATATCAATAGAATTAGTATTAATATAAGATGTTAACTCTTCAGTAGTCGCTTGAACAGTACCTTTAGTATCGATTGTGCCACCATGAGGAACAGGGTAAAGTTCAACACCTAAACTACTCATATAACTAGCCTTTTTAAGTAAACTATAATACTCACCAGGAAGACCAAATATAAGCATAGAAGGAGTTCTACTTTCACTAGTATTTTCAAATACAGCCTTACCAGAAGAATCCTTAACTGCCAACACCTCAATATTTTCAATTAACTTTCCAAGCATAATCTTTTGATCAGAACCATTACCAACCTTCATGTAAATATCAATCTTATTTCCAGGGAAAATAGAATTACCAAAAGTACTTTCCATATCTACTGAAAAATTATAAGCAATTTCACCAGCTTTAATCTTAGAAAAAGCCGCATCAGGAAGTTCATCCTTAGTAATTACCGTATCCTTGTAAAACATACTTCCCGCAGGAATAACCGTATTTACATTAGAATACATACCTTTAACAGCATTTTCAGATTTATAAACATTATCTCCAACATAACTATTAGGCATCTCAACCATTTCAATCATATCACTAGTAATCTCAGTTCTAGGTTGAATAGTCTCCTTTGCAACCGGAACTATAACAGGACTAACCTGATCATTAATTTGCTTAGTATAAGCCATATAAAGTATTACTAAAATAATAATAATACCCAAAATCGTAACTACATTTTTATTCTTAAAAAACCTTTTAGCCGATTCTGAAAAATTTTTCATATTTCCATCCTTCTTTCTATTCTAATATGGTACTTCCAAAATAGCATCTAACTTATTAGATAAATTAAAAGTAACCTCTTCACTACCAACAGCTCCACGAACACCACTACTTACCTTAACAGATACCTTTGGTGGAAGTTCATTAATATCATAAAAATCAATTTGATATTCTCTAGACCTGCTAGCACTTTCCGCATATCTACGGATAAAATTTTCAACAAACTTTTCTCTATTAATTCTAATTGCTCCATCAGCCCTGTAAGACGCATAATCAAATGCATCCCACATAGCCGCTTCAGTAACTTCTTTTAAAAGTTGTGAGTTATGTTCATCAGTATTAGTTAAATTCTGAAACAAAATAATAAATACAATTGACATAACACCTAAACTAACAACTAGAACTCCCCAAAATGACTCTTTCATAAATTAAGACCCCCTACATGACTCAAAAGTACTATGAGTAGTGCCAGCACATTTACCAGAAACATTCAAACTACTCCTATTTAAAAATGTGCTAATACAAGTTTTACCATTTTGACATTCTAAAGTAAAATCATCATACTTATGAGTATTATTGTAAGTTCTAATAGAATTAATCTTATTAGTATCTAAAGTAATACTATATAAAGGATCACCACTATAAGTTGTAGAAGATTTGTTTGTAATAACACGCCTTACCGTTTGATTATCACTGGTTCTATCATAAGTATTAGTTACAGTATTGTAAAAACCCCAATTTGCACCAGTAAGTCTACCATTTGTATTAGCATCCTGACCAGGAAAAGGATTAGTTAAATCAATAGGTCTATAAATAACTTTAATACCACTTGGGCAAACTCCACCTTCCATTGGTGGCAAACCAGAATAAGGGCAAATCAAAGACGTACACCATTTAGTCTTATAAACCCATGAATTATTTTCTTGAACCCATCCAGAATATGTACCAGTTACGCCATTAACACATTTCCTATTATTACATTTTTCTTCATATGTTTCTTTATCAACTTTTTGTCCAGAATTATCATAATAAATTTTCTTAAAGCCAGTATCAACAATTTTACAAGCATTACTACATTTTTCTTTATAAATTTCCTCGTCAACTTGATTACCCTCATTATCATAATATTTATCATTATAATACTCACAACTTGGACCCTTAGGACAAGGTTTATCAGGTGGGCAAAGGGTAGGATCAGGACACACTTTTTTATACTCAGCTTCATTAACATTCTTGCCATAAAGATAATACTTACCATTTTCTATCTTACACTTATAACCAGTAGAGCCATTAGAAATACTTAAATTACAAACATAACCCTCATTAGCATTCTTATTATTTAAAGAATTAACATTTTTACAGTTACCAATTTTCTTTGTTTTATGTTCAGCTATACAAGAGCTAGCCTTACTTGCATCACCATAAAGTTTAATACAAGCATTATTATTATAATCATAATTCATATACGCATTACTTTTTTCACTATCAGTATAATTATAAAGAGTTTTTATATCGTTACTATGACTATCGTCAATAAAATAATTTTCATTTGCATAAGCTGTTTTTATATCATTAGTATAAGCACTTTTTGCTGGAAGTTCATAATAAAATTGAACACTACCTGCATTTTCATAATTTGTATTTTTATAAGATATAGGCAAGGTTGAAAAACCAAGATCATTGTATTTAGTAGATAAATCTGTAGAAGTTATACCATTAACATTAATCATAGAAAGTCCATCAGAAATACGTACATATCTATAAAAATTAGCAGGCAACTTATAAGTTCTAGTAGTAGACATCGTTAAGACTGGATAACCGCCAACATCACTACCAATATTAATATTATTTTTATTAATAGAAGTTGTTCCGGTGACATCAACACCGCCAACAAAAGTAGATTGTTCTTTACTTCTTAAAGTAACAAAATCAGTTTTATATTTACTGCCAGTCATATTTTCCGTATATTTAAGTTTAACCTCACCATTATTAGATTTAAAATTAGATAAACTTGCTACAGCAAAGTTCTTAAGTTGTTCTTTACCATTATTTGAATTATCACTAGTAGTACACTGTCTCTTATGAGTAACCAAAATCGGTTCAAAATTTGGAATAGCAGCATTTTCAGTAATACCACTATTATCACTATCAGACCACTTTTTAAAATCCTCATTAATAGTAAAATATCTTCCAGTAGCAAGAGTTAATCTATTATCTACCGTATTAGGAAATTGAACAAAAAACTCTTCTCTACAGTAAACCCCAGAATATCCAGCACCACTTTTAATGTAATAATTCTTAACATTATTAACTTTTGAACTACTACTATTTCTTATCGCCTCAAAATTATTTGTATCTTGAATAACATAAGTATGATTATTGTTAGTGCCAACATTACAGTTCTTGCACGCAGCATCAATTGAATAATCATAATTTCTTTGATATTGTGATGTTTTAAACCAAATGATATTATAACCATCACCACAAGTATAACTACCCAAGCAAGATTTACTATACCCACCATTATAGCTATTAACATAGTCAGAAGAGTACTGAGATCTAAAAGATTTAGTTATTCCTATATCATCTTTTGTAGTATAAAGTTCAGGTGCATATTTTCCACCAAATAGTGTCCACATGTCATTCTCAAAACTAACAAAATTATAAAGAATAGCCTCACGTCTGGTTGAAACAAAGAAATCATATGTAGAGTCATTATCACCTCTTGCAAATAAAGTTAATTTTTCAATCAAAATCCTATATCCATACGAATCAAACCTACCAGGATTATCATCTTGTGGCTTAGTTAAATCCCCGCCTTTATAATTTGCTAATCCTTTAAATTGCTGAATATATGTATCAATAACATCATCATTAGTCAATCCTTTATCCTCATCAATTGAAGAAGTAATAACACCATTAATCAGTTTAACTAAAGCACCACTATTAACAAAAGGAAGATTACGATCAGATGCATATTTTCTAACAAGGGCTTCTAAGTTAACAGAATTATTGCGGTTATAATGATCACTATTAGAGCCTACATAATCATTTGATTGAACAACAACATCTGCCCAAACATCACGTTCATCAGAAGATTTATTTTTATCCTTGTAAACAAGCTGAACCCTATAAGAACCAGGATTAGTTGGATGTTCAGCATAATTTTCATCACCATACTCCCACCAATCCGTTCGGCTTTGCGAACCAGCACCAGATGTACCATGGCTTGAATTACCAGTACCACCACCACCAATAACAGCATACACTGGAGTAGTTTGTACTAAAAGCGATAAACATAAAACAATCGAAACGAACTTCTTCATAAGTTCACCTCCTCTTAAAAATAAAAGCTAAAATAAGTAAAATAATTAAAACAAAAGAAAATATTATGATAGGTTTATTCTCGCCGTAAACATTTAAAATAGCATCCCAAACAGATAATTTAATAGTAGTATTTTTTAAATCATTAGCTGCTTTATAAGCTGTAAATGCAGTATCAAATTCACCACTTTTAAGCTTTAAATCTCCCCATTTTTGACAATATTTAAAATCAGGATTTTCAGCACATTCAGTGGTATTATAATAAACATTATAACTAGGTAAACTTAGATACTTAGTAAGCAAAAGTTCACCCTTACAATTATTATCATTTGAATAAATACTAAATGAAAGTTTTTCTCCACTATAATAATTCTTATTAGATTCAAAATTATAAAACTGCGTTCCATAGTTATCAGTAACATAAATATCATTTGTAATATTAGTTAAAACAACATTAAAATTACTGTTAGTATCATAAGTATAACCAATCTTTACATTACTTGCCAGTTTAGAAAGCTCTGCACCTCTCGTATAATCACACTGAGCATGAACCAAAGGAGTCCACAAAAACAAAACTAATATAAATAATAACTTTTTCATCTATCGTATCCTCCTTCATTATAACATATTCCTACTTTAAAATATACTTATAGGAATTATTTCGTACATTAAAAGTAAAATAAATGTTTGAAGCTGAAGCTACATCTTTAGGAACTTCAACATAATAAATACCATCTTCTGTTCCCATACTCGCATGAACAGATGTAGTTGTTATCTTACGTGTATAGCTTTTATCAGTAACATAAGTTATATAAGCAAAATTATTCATAAAAGAAGTAAAATCGCTAATATCAGAGCTTGCATTATCATCTAAAATATAATCACCTTTAATTCTTAAAAGAGTTTTATCATAAGCACCTGTTGCTGTAGCTGTTATATACTCATAAGAATCAATACATTTATTTTTACTTACGCAGTACTTATAATCATATCTAAACTTATCATTGATCTCATAACTATCAATCTCAAAAATACTGCTGCCTAAAATATTGTCGTCAAATTCCAAAGCCTGTGGCATCGTGAAAGATAAACTATTACCATTTTCCGTTAAATTAATAGGTTTAAGTTTAACATAATTGTTTTTTGCACCCATTTTCCCTTTAACATAACTAACATCGTCATTAAATACAAATTCCATATCCTTATTTATCAAAGATAAAGGAATTTCATAAGCTAAAATATAACTAGTAAACTCTTTGCCAAGTTCTTCTCCAGTATAAGGCTCGCCTAAATCAGAAACAAGTTTAGCCGCATTAGTAGACTGACTAAAAGAAGAATGACCAATATGTAAAGTAGCAAGGCCAGTATTTAAAGTACTTTCTGAATAAGATTTCAAATCAACTTTTAAAACAACCAAAGCATCATTTGTAATTTTATCACCAGAAACATTTTTTTGAGTTATAAAAGATGAACGAACATTTAAAGTAATAGATGATGCATCAAAAGCTTCTCCCTCATTATAATAAGCAGAATAAACACCTCTAGTAAAATATAAAACAAAAGAAATTATAATAACTAAAATAATTAAAACAGTATTAATTACAAACCTATTTTCAATGTAGACATATTTAAAATTCCTTAAATTTTTTTTAAAATTTCTTAAAGATTTATTTTTATCATATTCTAAAGAAAACTCAATTTCTTCACTATCTTTTTCTGAAATATCTAACTTGTGTAAATCAGAAGCAAAATCAAAATGCTTTAAATCAAAACCAGTCGCTCTAACAATAGTTAAACAAAAGCCAGCAACTTGCAGTAAAATAGCAATCAATAAGAAATCCCTAAGAGCTTTAGAAACACGTACATCCAAAATCAAATTATGAATACCCTCTAAAGAAGAATTACAAAAACCATATAACACAAGCACCGCAATATAAAGAATAATATTATAAATATAAAGTTTTTTAGGTTTACTTTTATAAATCATTACTGAAAGTAAAATAACAGTCACAATTAAAATAACAATACCAATTAAAAAACTATAAATATTCAAAACACTAGAAGTATCATATTCCGCTAAAGCAAGTGAATAATCACTTACATAAGCCTTAAAAAAATTATATAAAGTAAAAGTTCTAAAAAGTAAAAGAAGCATAAAAAATGACATTACAAAATGCAAAAGTTTAAAGTACTTAATAAGCATCGCATAAGGTTTACGTAAAATCATAAAATCATGTACACTCCCTTCCCTATTCTTTTACACTTATTATAACCTATTTTTAGATAAAAAAAAAGTTTTTTAAAAAATCAATTTCAAAAAAACTAAAATAGCAATAATTTTATGGGTTTAAATCAAAGTGATATTTTACTAGAAAATTTTAAATATTTTTTCACATTCATTGAATTCTTTGTTCTATTATGGTATATTCTTACCGAAGATAAGAATACTAATTAATAATGAATAACACCTTGACAAATTTATTTTTACAGTTTACTATATTCATCACAGTTAGTCCTTTACTTATAGTCTGGGACTTATAGAGGCTTTAACCGTTGCGCCGTAAGCAATGGTTTTTTAGTAAAAAGAACTACCCAAGCCATATTTGGACAGTTCTTTTTTTGATACAGAATTATCAACATAATACGCAGTAAAAAACTTTCCTCTCTTTTTCCCAGTAATCATAATTATAACCACATAATCCTTAGAAGTAATTGTATCAAATTTCTAACGAAAAATAAGCTAATCAAAAACAGGTTAAAAACATTCCAAAAATTATTTAGCCATAAATGACAGTAAAATAGCATTTCGTTTTTTTCTGACTTATATTATGTAATAATATTTATTTTTTAATATTCCAAGGCAAAATTTTAAATTAAACAAAGTTTTTTAATACTTAGTTTTATATTTTTGATTTCTCGCATTTATACTATTTTTATTTGTATACTCTAATTTATCACAAACAATTAAAGGATTAATAATATTTGTAGAAATATACTGCCTAGACTTAATTTTTAACATATCCTTAATTTCAGCCATATTTTTAGGAGTAACACAAAATTTTAACACCAAATCTTTATAATCTTCTATGTTTAATTTTTGTTGTCTACTTTGTTGTCCACTAAAATTCCTAAAAACAACTTTAAAACAATCCCTCTCCTCATAAAATTCCGGTTCAGGAAGTCCAAATTTTCGCATCTCCCTTTTCATAATAGGAATACCTGAGTGCCTATTTTCAATTACTGAGCCTTTTTCCTCAAGAATTCTAACAATAGTTGGATTTCTAACTTCCATAGTTGTAGCAATACCAAGTTTTTCAAGTTTATTAGAGCCATAAAGCGTTCCCGGATTTATTATCTCAATCCGGTCATCATACATATAAACAGAAATATAAGCGTTTTCAGTTTGAAAAGAAAAATCTCGGTGAATTAAAGCATTAGCAACAGCTTCCCTAAGTGCCTCTAGAGGATACTCAGTTCGATTAATTCTATTACCATCTTCATCAATAATAATACTAACACGCATATTTCTCCTTAAAAAATTCATCGTATCGTTAAGCATTTCTTCTATAGTTCCCTCTACCCTTTTATTATCGATAAAACGTTCACCTAAATCACCAGTATCGCCAAGTATAATACCGGGAATTCTTGCACATGCAACAAATAACTGTGGATAATAACTTTGCGGATAATCGCCAAAAATCATTGTACCTGCCAAAGTTGGATAAACTTCATCTTTATTAGATGTAGTAATACCACACAAACTCAAACATTTACTAAAACTATTTTTGGAAAAATTAGGTTTACTATTTTTAATCTTTTCAATATATAAATTCAAATCTTCACTATTCAAATCAGAAACACTGGCTTTTTTATTTGGTCTTATATCGTCAAACACATGACCATTATAACTTTGAAGTGCATAAAGCTCATAATCAGTCATCCTATCATCTCTATCACCAACTCTAGTATAAGAACCATTTTTAATCCCTGCCGGTTTGTAATAGCATGGCTTTTGGCTTTGTGGTATCTCTTCAATCTTAACTGCTAAAATATTTTTCCCCTCAAATTCAAAAGAAATAATATCCGACCTAATCACCGGCTCCATCACATCACTGCACAAATTAGTAATCTGTTTTTGTAAATCGTTAACATCATACACACCTTCAGTTTTAAAATTCTCACTTTCATTTAAGCCAAATATAATAATCCCACCATATCGATTAGAAAAGCTAGAAAAAGTATCGTAACACTTCTTTGGAAATCCTAAAAGTGCCGTTTTAGCCTCAATCATATCAGTTTCTGTATTATACCTTCTTAAAATATCAATAGCCTTTAAAACTTCATCTTTATCCATAATTCACCGCCTTCATAGATATTGTACCACATGTTATATCATTTTCCTTTTAAAACGTTAACATTCACAAATCTTTACAAAAGTCATAAAATAATTTGATTTATAAAACATAATCCATGATATACTTAAATAATGGAAAGGAAAATGCTTATGGAAATAATCAAGCTATTAATAGGCTTTTTCATAATAGTTAAAGCATCCGATGTTCTGGTAGACTGTGCATCATCACTAGCCTTAAAACTAAAAATATCCAAATCAATAATCGCCTTAACAATTATTTCATTTGGTACATGTGCCCCTGAAATAGCCATATCATTTCAAAGCATAGAAGAAGGCAACAGCCAAATAGCCTTCTCAAACATAATTGGAAGCTGTATCGTTAATGTATTTCTAATAATAGGCCTCGCCAGCCTTATAAAACCAATAAAAGCAAAAGAAGTCACGGTCAAAAAAGAATTACCAATCTTACTGATAGTCACATCCGGTTTTACCATACTAATGCTAAACACAATATTAAACCCATTAAAAAATCAAATGTTCACAAAAATAGACGGAATAATACTATTACTACTCTTTCTAATATTTGTATACTATATAATTCAAACAGTAAAATCAAAAGAAAAAACAAACGAAAATATAAAACCAATGTATGACCCATACACATCAATAATATTTTTAATAATATCAATAATTTTAATAATATATAGCAGTGACTTAATTGTAAATAACGTCGAATTAATCGCTAAAAATTTAAACCTAAGCGAAAAAATAATAACAATGACCGCCATTGTAATCGGCACAAGCTTACCAGAAATGGTCATGACAATAACAAGTGCCAAAAAAGGAGAATTTGATATAGCACTAGGCAACATCATCGGAACAAACATATTTAATATTTGTATAGTTCTAGGTCTTCCGATAACAATATATGGAAGTATAAAATTAATTGGCTTCAACGTAATAGACGTAATAACCGTATTTCTAACATCATTTTTACTTTATATATTTGCCAAGACAAAAAATACAATAGAAAAAAAAGAAGCCATAATAATGCTTCTAATATTTATATTCTATTACACCTACACGATAATGTTATAAACATTATCTTTTTTATTCTTCAAAATCCCTATTATTCTCATAATTAGTAATAATAACCTCTTCAACCTTGCCTCTCTTGGCACCATTAGAATTAATACTTCTTTTAGCTTCAATCACATGAATATTAAAATCCTTATAAAGTGCATTAACCAAAGAAGTATTATTATTAGAAAGCATTACATAAACACCTTTCTTATCAAGTTCCTTAAAAACCAAAGCAAGCCTTCTTTGTTCATCCTTGCCAAAGCCCTCTTCTGTATAACTAGTAAAAATAGACTTATCAGTATCATAAGGAGGATCAAAATAAACAAAATCACCCTTTTGAACGTCCCTCAAAGCATCCTCATAATCAGTACACAAAATCTTAACATCATTCATCGTCAAATAATTAGAAACCGTTATCAAATTACCGCCATCATAAGTGTTAACTTTAAGTTTTTTACCAAAAGGAACGTTAAACTCACCTTTACCATTAACTCTATAAAGCCCATTAAAACAAGCCTTATTCAAATAAATAGTTCTAGCAGCTTTAGTATAATCAGAAAGTCTACTATAAGCACCCTTATTGCGATCCTTATTCCTAATTTCATAATAAAACTCTTCAGAATGATTAGTCTCATAATGATTAAGAACCGTGCACATCTTCTTAAATTTCTCCTCATCACAAAGACACATATAAACATTCATAAGTTCACTATTAGAATCATTAATAACAGCACGTTTAGGAGCCAAATCAAAAAGCAAAGCTCCACCACCTACAAAAGGTTCAAAATAAGTATTAAAATCATCAGGAACATACTTCCTCAATTTATCCATAATCTGTCTTTTACCACCAGCCCACTTTACAAATGGTTTCGCTTTAATCATATCAACACCTCTTCAAATATTATACATGAAAGAAATCAAAATCACAATTTCTTAACCAAAACAAATTCCTTTTGCACTCCCAAATCACTTGTAATCGTATCTTTCGTGCAGTAAAACTCAAACCCATATTCCTTAAATAAATTAATAAGCTTTTTAAACTTAGGAAAAACAGTTACATAAATTTCTGAAACATTTTGACTTAAAGCCACATCAAAAATAATATCCATAAGCATTAAACAGTTACCACAAATCGATTTAAAAGTAGAAATCTTAAGTCTCTTTAAAGGTCTAAAAGGCTTAGAAAAATCAGAATAATCAGAAGAAACATCCTCAAACTTCAAAAGTAAAAAAGAAGTAATACCACTATCATAAGTCACATAGCACAAAGCGCCTTCCTTTTGTTTTCTCAAAAACCAATCAGAAAAATCCTTATAATCTCTTTTCAAACTATCAAAAAACTTATCATCAATACTGATAGAAGTCAAAGGAGCCTTCAAAACCTCACCTAAAAAACAATCCTCGTGAGAATAAATAAAACCAGTCGCTTGCAAAAAAGAATAAATAATCTTACTGCCCACAAACTTCATACCTCTTTTAATCAAATCATAAGAAATTAAATCAGAAAGTTCATTACTCACATTACCCGTTTCGTATAAAATATTACCCGAAGTAAACATAAGCAAATAATTATAAAAACTTCCAAACTCAGTTTGGATACTTTTAAACACCTTCGCATTATTAATACTAGCCTTTATCTTAAGCTTATTTCTGATAATCTTATCATTAAAATAACCTTATCAATATCAAAATTATCATAAGCCAACCTAAAATATTCCCTTTTATTCAAAACACATTCCCATGAAAGACCAGCCTGAAAAGACTCCAAAATAAGCATCTCAAACAAATAATCGTCAGAAGTATTCAAAACACCCCACTCATCATCATGATATTTTACATATAAAGGATTATTTAAATTGCACCATTTACATCTTTTCAAAAAATCACCTCAAACATCAATTCCCTCATTTTTTAAAAGAGCTAATTTATTATTAAGACCGCCACCATAACCAGTAAGTTTAGAAAAAGCTCCAATAACCCTATGACAAGGAATAATAATACAAATTGGATTCCACCCCACAGCCCCACCAACAGCCTGGCTAGACATCTTTTTAATACCACGTTTTAAAGCAATACTTTTAGCAATATCCCCATAAGTTGTAACCTTTCCAAAAGGTATTTTAAGCATTTCAGAAATAACATCTTTCCTAAAATCAGTTAAACCAGAAACCTTATATTTAACCGTAAAATCAGGATTTCGACCACTAAAATAAACATCAAGCCACTTACAGGTATCTTTAAAAATAGGTAAAAATTTACTATTGCCTTTAAAAGAGTGCTTTAAATCATCAGATGAATTAACAAACCACAAACCAGTCAAAAATTCACCATCACTCGTCATCATAATATCGTCAAATCCTAAATGCGTTTTATAAGTCCAGTTATAAACCATACAAATCAAAATCCCTTCTTCAAAGCATTCCTTTTTTAATAACCCACGTTTGACTTTTAAATGCCACTAATAAATCACTATTTTTATAAAAGTTAACATAATTACAGTATATCTAATTTTCTAAACAACATCAAGCAATCCCAGCACTTTTTGACCTCTAAATAAACTTTTCCATAATAAAACCTCATTTCCTTTTGTCCAAGAAATGGGGTTTATATTAGTTACAATCCAGTAAGGAGCAGGGATTATAGCTCCTAAGCTAAAAGCAATACCTCGCTAACTAATCACATCATATATCATTTTTCCCAACAAAAACATCATATATTTCTTTGTATCGGTATCCTAGCTTTGCATACGTTGAATCAGGAACAAGTATTCCTAATTCTATTAATTGGTCTATTAAAGTAGACACAGTATTTCTTGATACACCAGATTCCTCTTCTATTTCTTTTTTTGTAAAAACTATTTGGTGCATCATAGCAGGCATTATTCTATATACAGCATTACTATTTAATGTTTTTATTTTATCCATATCTCTATTATAAATACCTTTTATCATATTTATTTTAGAAATATAATTATTACATTGCTCAATAATACATTGTAAGAAAAATTTAATAAAACCTAACATATTACCTTTTCTGCTTTCGTTTAAAAATTTATGATAACTAGGTTTATATAATTCAATTACTTCTGATAAAAACAAAATTGGTCTATCATCAGTTAATTTAGCAAGCTGTATAGGAATAAGCGCTCTACCTAACCTACCATTTCCGTCACGATAAGCATGAATAGTTTCAAACTGAGAATGTGAAATAGCTAAATTAACAAAAAGTGGATCAATAAATTCGTCATTCATATATTTAAATAAATTATCCAATAATAAAGGAACATCTTCAGGAGAAGGAGGAATAAAAATTGCCTCTTCAATACCGCAGCCTTTAGGCCCTATCCAATTTTGAATTGTTCTAACCTTTCCAGGATCTTTTTCATTACCTCTAACACTATCTAATAGTATTTTATGAATGTGATTTACAAAATGAATATCTATTTTATTACTGTTTTTTAAATATTCATTTGAATAGTCAATAACTTTTTTTAAATTTTGAATTTCTAAATTATCATCACTATTCGGCATATACTTTAAATAATACATTTCATCTTGTGATATTTGAGTTCCTTCTATTTGCGTTGATTTTAAACTTTCACT
>CAKPAT010000028.1 GCA_934133155.1 uncultured Bacilli bacterium | reverse complement strand
ACATCAGTTACACCACTATTTGTAAACATATCTGTTTTATTTGTAACACTATCCATATTCCATTTATTACTTACATAAACTACTTTAAGAGCATTATTATTTTGAAACATACCTGACATATTAGTAACCTTAGAAGTATCAAATGAACACAAATTTAGTTTATTTAAACCAAGGCCATAAAACATATAATGCATATCAGTAACATTTGATGTATCAAAATTACTGACATCTAAACTAGTTAAACTACCACATTCACTAAACATAACACGCATATTAGTTACTTTTGATGTATCAAAATTACTAACATCTAAGCTGATTAAACTGCTACAGTTATTAAACATATAACTTATATTGGTTGCTTTTGATGTATCAAATTTACTGACATTTAAGCTGGTTAAACTACTGCATGATTGAAACATTGCTGTCATATTAGTAACATTTGAAGTATTAAAATTACTGACATCTAAACTGATTAAGCTACTACATTTACTAAACATACCAGTCATATCAGTTACTTTTGAAGTATCAAATTTACTGACATCTAAACTAGTTAAACTACTGCATTGATTAAACATTGAATACATATTTGTCACGTTTGATGTATCAAAACTACTGACATCTAAGCTAGTTAAACTACTACATTCGCTAAACATCCAATTCATATTAGCCACATTCGATGTATCAAAATTACTGACATCTAAGCTAGTTAAACTACCACATTTGTTAAACATATAACCCATATCTGTTACTTTTGAGGTGTCAAATTTACTGACATCTAAACTAGTCAAACCACTACATAATTGAAACATTATATACATATTTGTCACATTTGATGTATCGAAATTACTGACATCTAAACTTGTTAAACCACTACATTTATTAAACATAGAAATCATATCAGTAACATTTGATGTGTTAAATTTACTAATATCTAAACTGATTAAACTACTACATTTATTAAACATATAACTCATATTAGTTACTTTTGAAGTATCAAAACTACTTAAATCTAAATTGATTAAACCGCCACATTGATTAAACATAGAACGCATGTTAACTACTTTTGATGTATTAAAATTACTGACATCTAAACTAGTTAAATGGCTGCATTGGTAAAACATTGAATACATATTTGTCACGCTTGAAGTGTCAAAACTGCTTAAATCTAAATTGATTAAACCGCTACAACCATAAAACATCCACCTCATATCTGTTACTTTTGAAGTATCAAATTTACTGACATCTAAAATGGTCAAACTACTACATAATTGAAACATTGTATGCATATCAGTAACGTTTGATGTGTCAAATTTACTAACATCTAAGATAGTTAAACTACTACAATAATTAAACATATGGTTCATATCTGTTACTTTTGATGTATCTAAATTTCCTAAATTAATTTCAGTTACTTTATTAAAACTAGAATCCTTTCCAGCAAATAAATAAGAAGAATCTTCATTTGCATAAACTATACCTTTACCACCTATATAAAGCTTATACATACCTTGATTATTTGAATCATTTATAATCCATGCCATTACTGATTTATTTTGTTTATCCGATACATCCCATGACGCTACTGCCATATCTGGCACATCTTTATTTGTAAGTACATCTACTGTTGATATTTTATCTTTATAATCAGATTGCCAAAATGCTTTAGATATATCCCTTTTCATCATATAAGGTATTGGTTCTTTTGATTTTGCGGTTAATGTTATATTATCAGTTAATGCATATTTTCCATTTGTTCCACCTATATAAACTGCACCCTTATAAAATCCTGCCACATCATAATCTTTATTTACTGTTATATTTGGTAGTGTTATAATGCACGATTTTTCATTGTTATAAATATCACAAGAATCAGTTGTTTTCCCTAAACTTGTGATATTTTCATCTTTTTCATATGTTACTGTAAGAGCTTTTTTATATATGGCATATAAGGTCGTATCACTATTTATTTTTAATGTAGAAAGTGCTTCTTTAGCGTCTTTATTCGTATTCCATCCAATAAATTCATAATTTTCTTTTGCTGAATTTACTTTTAAATCCGCTTCATCTCCATTTGGTACATTCATTTGATAAATAGAAGAATTATTTCCCCCATTTGTTTCATAATCATAATTAACCATATATGTTTGATAACTTGCTGTAGGAGATGACGCCTGTACATAACCTAAATCTACTGTTGTTGAAGAGGTTAAATCTTTTGGCTGAGTTGTGACTGAAGATTTAAATGATACTGTTACTGTAAATGTTGTATTATCTCCTGCATTAAGTACTGGTCCACTTGTAAAATCTGATACTGAAAACTCTATCGCATCATTTAAATTATTTGTTTTAGATATTGTTTTTAAAAGAGCTGGTAAGTTACCTTCATTTGATACAGTTACTTCGTATGTTATTGAATCCCCTGGACTTTCAAAAGTAGTCGCAAACGTTGCTGTATCATCAGTAAAGTTTGTTACATCATTTTTATCTAAAGCAGAGCCTACTATATTTTTATAAGTTAGATTTGTTATTCTAACTTTAAAATTACCTGTAATAGAAGAAGAAGAGTTTATATTCAGTTTAGAAGAAAATGCTGAATATCCTACTGCCATTATTACTAAAAGACATAAAAGTCCAATTATTACTATATTTTTATTACGCATATTAAAATCACCCTACTATTTATTTTTATCTATTACATTTATATCATACGCATTAATTAATTGCAATACAAAATATGGTACTATTTGTAATACATAAAAACATATTAAGCTAAACCGCTATACTTAAATTACCTACTTGTACTATGAATCTTATTAATGAGCGTAAATATAACAAAAAATTAATTCCAAATAGAAAAAACTTTATTTCATGAAGAAACAAAGTTTTATAATTTTTTCAAAATATCTTCTTTAGAAATACCTAAATTAACAAGTTCATCAATTTGTTTTCTTAAAGATACAATACCTTCATCAATTTTCATTTGTTTTACTATAGAAGCATCTACTAAAATAACTGAATTTTTAGTAGACATAGTACTAATAACCCCTCTTTTTTCAAGTTCTTCGTATGCTTTCTTAACAGTATTTGGATTAATACCTAAAGAAGTTGCCATACGCCTAATAGAAGGAAGTGTGTCATTAGTTTTTAAAACTCCTAAAGCAACATATTTTTCAATTTGCGAAACTATCTGCATAAAAATAGGTTCACTAGATCTATAATCTAAAATAACTAAATCATTCATCATCATCACTTAAAGAAGAAAGATAATCTTGATAATCAGGTAAATCTTTAACTTTTTCTCTTAAAGAAGAAATTAATTCACTAAAACCAGAAATATTATTTGTATAAAAGGCATAACTTCCATTACCAGAATAATATTCAAACTTAATGTATGGTTTAGTAATATCGCAGTCCTTATTAATATTAGTTTTAATAAAATTCCAAAGATCTTTAGAACAGTTACTAGTAAAGTAGTCCATATCTGGATAATAAATATCGTCATGATTATCTACATAAACAGTATGCATATTATCTTTATCAATTGTATTTTTCTTAAATTCTTCATTAAAATAACTAGAAATTTTACGAGTAAGTTCAGGAGATATTTTTGTATTAATTTGATAAGTAACAATTCTTCCATTAGAGTACGCACGCATATTTAAAATAAATCCATTATCTTCTAAAGCATTATAACTTGATAAAGAAAGATTCTCCATAGAAGATTTAACTAAAGATATAATTTTACTGTTACTATTAGGATCTAAAGCAAGATTATCTGCTTTAATAAAATAAATTTGAGAGTATGGAATATCCTTGAATTTTGTAGAAATATCTTTATTATTATTTACATATTTAAGTATCTTATTATAATTTTCAGAATAAGAAACTGGAAGCTCATAAACCGTGCCATTATTCATTTTTAGATAAGCAACATAAGAATCCTGTCTACTATAATTAGAACTTAATAAATCTTGAAATACCCAATCAATAACTTTAGATGAAGAAATATAAACATCAGACATGTTCACAAACTCTGATAAATCCAATGCTACAGAAGAAACTTTACTTCTATCAATGTAAGTTGTATTTTCTTTAACATTTGTTAAATAGTAAAAACCTGTAACAAGAAGTGTAGTTATAATAAAGAACACTAAAGAAAGTCTAATATTTGTAATACTTTTTTTAGTAATTAAGTCATAAACAAAGAAGTACGCTAAAATCATTAAAAGAACAATTACTAAAGGCCATCCAAAATCAGAACTAAACATAAACGCATCAAATAAAAATACCATAGGAATAATCGTTAAAGACTTTACAAACATATGAACGTAAATATTTCTAAATGAAGTTTCCGTAACTTCCATAGAACGTCTTTTAAATAAAACATAGCCTAAAACAATATAAACTAAACTTAAGAAAAACATTTTTCCAAGTTGTGATTTACCAAAAGTAAAATTATTACCAAATATAATTGAGGAAACAAATTGATAAGGAGCCGTATATTTCGCTTCTGTATAAATTGAAGACGAAGCTTTATAAATACCATTTTCTTTATCATTCAAACAAAAATTGTCGTAACACTCATAAACTTTAGGAGCACATGAACTTGAAGAACAAGAAACTACAGCCTCGTTATTAAAAAAACCTAAAGACATTTGTGAAAGAAAAGGTACCAAAAACATAATAAGTAAAGTGACTACAATTTGTGTCATCACATTACCTGAAACACTAGCAGCTAAATTACAAATAGTAAAAACAAATACATAAATAATTGAAAAACTAATAAAATAATCTACAATCATTTTAAATGGAATAACTAAACTCGTGAAAAGTTCACTAACTAAAAATATTAAAAATGCACTTATTCCCATCATTAAAATTAAAAGTAAAATACCACCAATCGTATTTGTTACAAAAATAGTTGCTCTACTAATTGGCATAGAGTTAATAAAATCACTACTTTTCCTTTTAAAAACAAAGCCAAATAAACAAATAGATAAAATTATTGGGATAATATACATTCCGGCAATATGAACTACAGAAATTTGCCTCAAACTTGGCGCATAAAAATTCCCACCAATCATAGCAAGTAAATAAAATACCGTTATAATCGGAACAATCCCTAAAAATATACTTAAAGTAGCCTTAGACTTCTTCAAATTTTGTTTCAAAAAATTAAAATTAAACAATCGAACCGAATTCATAACCTAAAGCCTCCATTTCATAAATAAATATCTCCTCTAAAGAAAGAGAAACAAAATCCAAAATAACTGGATTTAAAGATTTTAAATAATCAGTAATCTTATCCTTATCACCTCTTAAAATAATTTGAGCAACACTACCACACTTTTTAAAACTCAAAATATCTAAATCCTTAAAATCATCACGTGAAAAATCGTTTTTCAAAGAAATTTGCACCTTAAACATCTTAGTTTTTAAACTATCAATATCACTTTCAAATAAAATACCGCCATCATAAAGTAAACCAATATTATCACATATATCCTCAAGCTCTCTTAAATTGTGACTGGTAAGAATGATTGTAGTATCATTATCTTCCATTTTTTCAGCAATAAGCCGTTTAAGCAAAATACGAACAACAGGATCAACACCATCAAAAGTTTCATCAAAAAACATATATTTTGCATTAGTTGAAAGAGCACAAATAAGTGCACACTGTCTTTTCATACCCTTAGAAAAAGTATTAATTTTCGCATCCAAATCAAGCTTTAATTTTAAAGCCGTCCTTTTGAAGTATGACATATCAAACTTTTCATACATAGCCTCATAAAATTTTGCCATATCAAGTAAAGTATAATTAGGATAAAAGAATAAATCATCAGGAACAAAAACAATCTTCTGTTTCAAAATCTCATTATCAAAAATACTATGACCATCAACCAAAATTTCACCACTATCAGGCATAAAAATACCATTAATAATCCTAAGTAAAGTACTCTTACCTGCACCATTAGCACCTACAAGACCATAAATAGAATTATTCTCAAGCTTTAAGCTTAAATCCTTAATAACCTTCTTTTTATCATAAGACTTATTAAGCTTTTTAACTTCTATCATAAAACCCTCCTTTGTAATACTTGTGATAGTACAATTAATATACCATCTATTTAAACATATGTCAAATAAAAAATAAAAAAAACAAAAATTTAAAAAGAATGTGTTATAATTTTATAAAAGAAAGGAAAGAAAAATGGAACTTATTAATTTTATATTACATATAAACGACTACATAGGACAGTTTATAATTGATTATGGCCCATTCGTATACGCCATATTATTCTTAATCGTCTTCTGCGAAACAGGACTAGTATTTCTACCATTCTTACCAGGAGACTCCCTAATATTTGCCTCAGGAACATTTGCCGCCATAGGTCAAATGAACTTTCCACTACTATTATTAATATTAATAGTAGCAGCCATATTAGGTGACACAATTAACTACGAAATAGGAAAACACTTTGGTAAAAAAATACTGAATAATAAAAAATTCAAATTAGTAAAAGAAGAAAACTTAGAAAAGGCAGACAATTTAATAAAAAAATATGGCGGAGCAGCCGTGTTTATTGCAAGATTT
Organism: uncultured Bacilli bacterium; assembly: GCA_934133155.1. GTDB lineage: Bacteria > Bacillota_I > Bacilli_A > RF39 > UBA660 > Coprosoma. The sequence goes on along the minus strand of CAKPAT010000028.1, from coordinate 6,616 downwards.
ATGCCAATAATCAGAACAATCGTCCCATTTGTTGTCGGTATGGGAAAACTCCAATATAGAAAATTCATTAAATATAACGCCTTAGGAGCAGTCACATGGGTAACATTATTTTTAACAATTGGTTATTTATTTGGTAATATACCAGCAGTAAAATCACACTTCACATTAATATTATTAGCAATCATTTTCTTATCACTACTGCCAGTATTAATTGCCTTTATTAAAAATAAAATATCTAAAAAAAAGTAAGCTATTACACAAGCAAAAGTAATAGTTTTTTCTACTTTTGTACATATATATACGAAAGTAGATTGTGAGATAAAATAAAAGTGAGGTTTTACTTTTAAAGTTCAGAAATTGAAAAAAGTTACATCAAAACCTATTTACACACTTGCTGAAAAATAGTATAATACAAGCGTATTAATTGAAGGAGACTTCATATAATATAAATGAAGCAGAAATGCTTCACAAAAAGTTGGAATACCCTTGCCATAGTAGGGAGCGAAAAAAGTTGGAATACCCTTGCCATAGTAGGGAGCGAAAAAAGTCAGCTAGGTTTAACCTAGCCTTTATTTTACGTTAGGAGTTGAAACAAATGGCAAAAACTTTAAAAATATATTACTTAGATGAAAAATATATCAATTATCTTAGAAAATATGACACAAAAGTAGCATACAATAAAAATTCAACCAGACCATACATTGGTGTTGTATACACATTTAATGAATTAAACTACTTTGCACCACTGTCTTCACCCAAACCAAAACATCTTAAAATGAGCGAAAAAGCCATCGACATATTTAAAATAGATAAAGGTAAACTAGGAATAGTTAATATTAATAATATGATTCCTACACCAATAGAATGTATCACAGAAGTTTTACCGACAATAAAAGATATTCAATATAAAAATTTAATTGAAAATCAAACCATATTTATTAACAATCACAAAGCCCAATTACTTAAAAAAGTAAAATCTTTTAGAGTACAAGCCGATGGCAATCACTTACCAGAAAATGTAAAAAAAAGATGTTGTAATTTCCAATTATTAGAAGAAAAATGTAAAGAATATGAAGTAAATTAAAAAGCCTGACAAAATCAAGCTTTTTCTTTATATAAAAATTTTTTCAAAACAAATAAAATCAAAGACAAAACAAATAAACAAATACTACTGTAAATAAACGGCTTTTCTAAGAAATTCATAACCGTGCCCACAAATGAAGAAACATCCGAAGTATTGATAAAACCGGCTAAAATATCTGGTAAAAATAAACCTAAAACCAAAATAAATAAAGAAGTTACAAAAAATGCAAAACCAAAAACACTTGTCCAATTAAAATTCTTCAAATTAATTAAAACTAAAACCAAACAAATAAGCAAAGTAAAACAAACAGCAAAAGCTTTAACACTACCACTAAAAATAAACTGGATAGTATTTACTTCATTTTTGTAATTACTTTCTGCAAGTTCTACTGAAGTAGGCATAGACGCCACAATACTTGGTACAATCTCTTTCATCCCATTAACAAGTCTTCTTTTAGTTGTATCACTCATATCTTCTTCATTAGCCGTCCACGCATCAATATTATCATCAATAATCTTATAAATCTCATCTTCCGTCAAAAGAGGATTAGAAACACCATTAATCACATAATCAGTAATACTACCAACCATGCCACCTAAAGCCTCTTTAAAAGCAGAAGAACTAATAATCCTATCAACAAAAGAAGAAGGAATAGAAAGTCTTGCTGAAAGCTCATACATCTCGTCAATTTTGGAAGAAAGAAAGCTACTATTTCCACCACTATTTTTAATTTTGTTGACCTCTTTTGCCAAATCCAAACTAGCAAAATTCTTCTGAATATTTTCCGTTTTTGCAAAATCACTCACACAGAAAATAAAAATATCCACACTTAAAAAGCAAATAAGCAAAATACATAAAACTACATTAACAAAATTTTTAAATATTTTCATATAATCACTTCAAATCAATTATATCAAAAAAAAGCACTTAAAACAAATCAGAAAAACTGATATAATAGACACAAAGCGAGGGAAAATATGAAACACATTATCATAATAGGTGCAGGTGCATCAGGTTTAACTGCAGCCATAGAAGCATCTAAAAAAAACAAAGTAACTTTAATTGAAAAAAACAGCATATGCGGAAAAAAATTATTAATAACAGGTAATGGAAAGTGCAACTATTTTAACGAAGATCAAAATATAGACCACTACCACTCAAATACAAAAGAAAAAATCAAAGAAATAATTACAAAAGAAAATCTAAAAGAAGTCTTAGATTTTATCCACAGCCTTGGAATAATTTCTAAAATAAAAAACGGATATTACTACCCCTACTCCGAAGAAGCTAGCAGCATGCAGAAACTCTTAGTAGAAAAAGCAAAAGAAAATCACGTAGAAATAATAAACAATTTTGAAGTTTCCAAAATAGAAAAAAAAGAAAAATACATTATAAATGATACTTTAAAAGCCGACGCCATTGTAATAGCTAACGGCTCCAAAGCAAGCACAAAAGATTGGATAAATTTAATAAAAGATTTAAAAATGGAAGAAATAAAACCAGCCCTTACACCTTTAATAATTAAAGAAAATTTTTGCAAAAACTGGGCTGGTGTCAGGTGTGACGCCATATTAAAATTATTCATAAATGGTAAATTTATAAAAGAAGAAAAGGGAAACCTTCAACTAACAGATTATGGGATAAGTGGCATATGTACCTTTAATTTAAGCCACCTAATTGACCTTAAACAAAAAAACGAAATATATATAAACTTTATGCCATTTCTAAAAGGTGACCCTAAAAAAATAATAAATAAAAAAGGTGACATAAAAAACATATTAAACGGTTTTTTAAATCATAAACTAGTTGATGTAATTTTAAAAGAAGCAAAAAGCAAAAATTTAATAGATTTACTGACAAATTTTAAAGTAACTATTGTAGATACCGGAGACTTTAAAAAAGCTCAAACAATAAAAGGTGGTATTTCTTTAAATGAAATAAATACTAAAACTATGGAAACAATAAAATATAAAGATCTATACATAATAGGAGAAACCTTAGATATTCATGGAGATTGTGGTGGTTATAACCTTACACTCGCTTTTATCACGGGTATATTAGCAGGAAGGAGTATATAATGCTTAGAGTAAGACAAATAAAAACAAATCAAGAAGATAATGAAAATGAAATAATAAAACAAATAGAGAAAAAATTAAAAGCAAAAATAATAGACTATAAAATACATAAAAAATCCATAGACGCCAGAAAAGGCATAAAATATGTCTATGAAGTAGATGTAAATTTGAAAAACGAAGATAAAATAAAACTAACAAACGACATAATAAAAGTAAGTGATGAAACATACAAATTCAAAATAACTGGAAAAGAGCAAACAAACATAATTATAGTTGGTACAGGTCCAGCCGGATTATTTTCCGCATACATTTTGGCACAAAACGGTTATAAACCATTAATAATTGAAAGAGGAAAAAAAGTAGAAGAAAGAATAAAAGATGTTCAAAAATTTTGGGATGAAGGAATATTAAATGAAAATTCCAACGTTCAGTTTGGTGAAGGTGGAGCTGGAACATTTTCTGATGGGAAACTAAACACTCAAATTAAAGATAAAGAAGGTAGAAAACAAAAAGTTTTAGAGATATTTGTACAAAATGGTGCACCAAAAGAAATACTATATGAAAATAAACCTCATATTGGAACAGATTTGCTAAGAAAAGTAATACCAAACATCAGAAATCAAATAATTAAAATGGGTGGAAAATTTGAATTTGAAACCAAACTAGAAGACATAATAGAAAAAGAAAATAAACTAGACCAAATAAAAATAAATGGTAAATATATCCCATGTAAAACATTAATACTTGCCATCGGTCATAGTAGCCGTGACACCTTTGAAATGTTAAGCGAAAAAATAAACATCACCTCAAAACCTTTCGCCATCGGAGTACGTATTCAGCACCCTCAAAAATTAATAAATGAAAGTCAATATGGAAAAAATACAAATCTAAAACCAGCTAGTTATAAACTAACATATAAAGCAAAAAATAAGGGCGTATACACTTTTTGTATGTGTCCAGGTGGATACGTTGTAAATGCCTCATCAGAAAAAGACATGCTAGCCATAAATGGAATGAGTAACTATGAAAGAGAAAGTGAAAATGCCAACAGTGCCATAATAGTTACCGTAAACGAAAAAGATTATGGAACAAATCCTTTAGACGGTATAAAATTCCAAAGAGAAATTGAAGCAAAAGCTTACACCAAAGGGCAAGGTAAAATACCAGTTCAATTATTAGAAGACTTTTATAACAATCAAACATCTAAAGAATTTAAAGAAGTAAAACCAATATTTAAAGGAAAATATACATTTGCAAACATAAATGAAATACTACCCCAAAATATTTGCGAAGCATTAAAAGAAGCTATAAAAAACTTTGATACAAAAATAAAAAACTATAATAAAAAAGACGCCATTATTGCCGGAGTAGAAACCCGAACATCTTCACCAGTTCAAATAACAAGAGACGAAAACTTTGAAGCAAGCATTAAAGGAATTTATCCATGTGGTGAAGGAGCCGGATATGCTGGAGGTATCACATCAGCAGCAATTGATGGATTAAAAGTATCTGAAAAAATAGCTCAAAAATATAAACCTTATTAAGGTTTTTTTAGATCAAAAAAGGAAACACAAAGTTTCCTAATTAAGAGCTTTCATTTTTTTATAAGCAAATAAAATTCCAATTAAAGAAATAAATACCAAACCAATAAAAACCAAAATGCCATCATTTGTTGCAGGGTTTGTAACTTCTTTAACATCCTCATATGCTAAAGCATAAGTAGAAAATTTATTAGACTCAAAACTTACAAAATTATCTTGCTTAGTTGTAAGTAAAACATCACTCTTACCATCATGATACCTAATAATGTAAAAATTTCTTGTATATCCTTTTTGAACACTAAGTAATTCTTCAGGAATAGCTACCGTAAATTTAACATTACTTGTAAGTTCAGAAAGATTACCAATAACTGTATCAGCAGATAAAGCATCAATACTAATATCAAAATATCCAGCAACTTTAAAGTTTTTAGCAGATATACTGTCAGAAACATCTGAAGAAACACTATCTAAATTCTTAACAGAAACCTTGACCGTAGAAACATTTTCTAAACCAGACTTCTTTAAAGAATCAGCAAAAACACTATCAGCATTCTCATCAGATACACCAGCAGAAATAACATCAAACTTCTTAGAAGTATCTATTGAAGGCATATCAACCTTAACACTACTAGAGACAACATATCCACTCTCTGTTTTCGTTTCTTTAAAATTAACACCTAAATATTTTAAAACGCTAGAAGAATAAGTACCACCTGTAATATTAGTTGAAACCTTACCAATGAACTCAGAATTATTGAAACCAGCTTTAATGTTACTAACTCCTAAATCAGTTAAATTAATAACATCATAGGCACTACGAGTTTTAGAAATAGTATTCAAACTAGCCTTATCAGAAATATTAACAGTCATACTTTGAGATACCTTACCAAAGTCATAAATAGCAACAGCACTACCTTGATCATTCTTACAGTTAAAAGTGCCACCTGTAATATTCAAATCCAAAACATTAGTCTCAGATTTTATACTAGTATTATAAGTACCACCCATAACATATAAAGCATCTGGAAACCAAGCATTACCTTGATAAGAATAATATTCGCTAGGTGCGTCAATATTAGAAGAAATAGAATTAATCACACCACCAGAAATATTTATCTTACCCATTCTAATAGAAATACCGCCATTAATAGTACCACCTGTCATATCTAAAGAAATAGGACCAGGCATATAAATAGCAGGACCTTGCTTAGCCGTCAAAACACCGCCATTAACCTTAAACGTCATAGCACCAGTTAAATTGTTACCAGAAAGTGCACTAAAATTAGATGTAATAGAGCCACCATTAATAGTTGCCATACCAGAGTTATTAGCAAGAACACCATAACCATTATCTTCAGTAGAATTGACAATATCTCCACCATTTAAAGTAAACTTACCACCTTCAACATCAATTGGATTACTAATTTTGACATTACCTTCTCCATTAATAGTTAAAGAGCCATTAACTTTTAAATTGCCTTCAATAGTCTTACCATTCAAATCAATAGTAATATTCTTGTCAGAATTAATAACAATATCACCTTTATAATCCTTATCTAAAATAATATTACCATCAGAATTGTCAATAACACTTTGAAGACTTACCTCTTCCGCCTTAGCCACATTCATTCCTAAAAAACAAACAAAAGCCAAAGCCATAAACTTAAATTTTCTCATCACTACCCTACCTTTCCAACTTTATCATAACACAAAAGGAAATTTAAGTAAAGGAAAATTTTTATACGAAAAAACCATGAACTAAATTCACAGTTAAAAATAACATTTTTTTAATTGGCAGTTTCGTAATAGTAAGAAGTTTCTATTCCCTTAAAAATAGTTTTTAAACTTATGTCTTCTGTTAAATTGTTTTCTATTAAAGTTTTAATTTCTAATGTATTAATTGGACTTCTTTCCAT
>CAKPAT010000027.1 GCA_934133155.1 uncultured Bacilli bacterium | reverse complement strand
ATAATAGCTATTTATACGTTAAGTTTTTACTTTTTCAAAATAAAAAAAATTAAATAAACGTTTTTTTAATTATCTTTTTTACTGATTTATTGATATTATATCTTTTAAATTTACTATTTTTTGATTTAGGAAAATTAATTCTTTTTTGATATTATCAATTTTTTTGATATTTCCGGTATATTTTTCATATTTACCATTATTAAAATAAGTGACTGCTATTTTGCTATTTGGTTTTAGGTTATTTAATATATTTTCTATTTGAATCTGTTTATCTTCAGATAGTTCTATTCTATTCTCTTTTATTTCTGAAGCTTCTTCTATTTTATCTTCATAGGTGTTTAAGGCGGAAAATGGCATGAACTGAGCTGCCCTTTCTTTTATGCTCATTTTTTTATGGTTTTTTATTTCATAGCGTGGCAGGTTTATAATGTCTTGATACTTCATTTCCTGTGGCCTCCTATCTGGTTATTTCTATCTTTTGCAGTAGACTCTTCTAAATAGTCCATGGCTTTTAATATTGAGTTTTTGCCATATTTATTTTTTAAATTTAGTATGGTTTTTTGAAGTTTTAAATCTTCGTTTTGGTTTTCTTTTTCGTTTTTTAATTTGTTATTTAATGTATTAAATAAGTCTAACTGTTCATACACTAAATCTTTTCGGGTAATAGTTTCGTTTTGAATATCACAGGCGGTGATGTTTAATTTTTTAATTAGGAGGTTTTTATTGGTTATTTTTTCATATAGTTCTACTGATTTTTGAATAATTATTTTAGAGGATGATGTATAGTAATCAAGGTTTATTTTGCCATGTGCTGGTTTTGGTATTTTTCTTCCATAATGGTCGTTTATGGTCTGTCCTTGATAGTTATTTTTTAAATTTTCTATATCGTATTCGATATATAAAACAATTTGTTTTGTTACTTTAGATTTTTCAGTTAAAGATAATGCTAGAGTGTCGGCCATTTCTTTGATAATTATTTTGGCTTTTTCGTAAGAATATGCACAGTGCAGTACTTGACATGTGGATATGCTGTTTTGTTTGGGTTTATATTCTTTGATGTCTTTCATAGTTACTGGTTCAAAACCCCAGGCATGATCGATTATTAATTCGGCGTTTACACCAAATAGTTTAAATAGTAAATTCTCATTTTCTATGGAAGTTTTGGCGATATCTCCCATGGTGTGCATGTTATTTTCTTCTAACTTTTTAGCGATTCCTTTACCAATGCGCCAAAAATCTGTTAATGGTTTGTGATCCCAAAGTAATTTCCTGTAGGTCATTTCATCTACTTCGGCAATTCTTACGCCTATTTCATTTGGCTTTATGTGTTTTGCCAAAATGTCCATGCTGACTTTTGCTAGATATAAGTTTGGACCAATACCGGCGGTGGCTGTTATTCCGGTTTTTTCATATATTTCTTTGATTATTTTGCTTATTAAGTCTTTGGACGTAAGGTTATATAATTTTAAGTAATTGGTGATGTCACAAAATACTTCATCTATTGAGTAGACATATATGTCTTCTTTAGAGAGGTATTTTAGGTATATGCTGTAAATTTGGACGCTTATGTCAATATATTTTTGCATATGTGGTTTGGCAATTATGAAGTCCAGTTCTAGTGATTTATTTGTGTCAAGTTCACTTTTTAAATATGATTTTTTGGTGAATTTTTTGTAATTATTTTGTTTTATTCTTTCTTTGTTTATTTCTTTCACTTTTTCTTTCACTTCAAAAAGCCGTGCTCTTCCTTTTAAACCGTATTCTTTAAGTGGCGGTGTTATGGCTAGGCATATTGTTTTTTCGGTTCTTTCTTCATCAGCAACTACTAGGTTGGTGTTTAGTGGGTCTAGGCCTCTTTCTCTACATTCGACTGAGGCGTAGAAGCTTTTTAAATCAATACAGGCATATATTTTCATTAGACCACCTCTTTGTTATTATATCACACGAACAGAAGTTTTTATAATGGAAGTTATTAGAAAAAAGATTACTGTTTTAGTTGTAATCTTTGATATGAACACTAGGTCATTTTAGACTTCGACCGGTTCAACCATCTTAATCATTATTTCTAAAGAGTTTATTATTTTTTCAAATTTAACGTCTTTTGCATAAGCACACTTCTTTTGATACTTGTTCCATCTTTCTTTTAGTACTTCACTATTTTTGATAATATCTAAGGCTTCAAATGGATTATCACTATATCCTCTTTTTGAAAATGTTTTATTAATTGCTTTTCTAAAGTGGTAAGTATTAATATTTTCCCACTCTTTTGTATATATTAAATAAATGTCATAAAAATCCTTTATTCTTCCATTTAATTCCAGCCTGCTCAAAACCGTTTCAATCTTTTCTGCTAATACTGTTTCCATATTATACGCATATAAATCTATATAATTATCACCTAACAATGGTAAATATTTGTATCTTATTTCTTTAGGTGTTATTGGATCGCCTGTCGCTATATCAATGTGAAAAGATTGTTTCATTGTTTCATATATAACTTCTATAGTCACTCTAAATCCGCCATATTCGTCTTCGTCTCTTATTGGCGTTATTCCTATATAATTTAACTGAGCATTATCATTAATTTTAATTAATATTATTTCTTTTATCATCTTAACTATTGTTTTTTCATCAAAATTAGCTTTTTTAAAAGATGTATCAATATCCATGGTTGCTCTACGCTCTATCCCAAATAAAGTACTTAAATAGAAACCGCCTTTTAATATAAAGTTATCTTTATATTTACTTTTTGACAGTCTTTCTAAAAATCTATCATACATATAAAATCTAAGTAACGTGTTAAAATCTACATTTTTTTCTTTAGAAATATTTTTTATTTTGTCTTTGAGCTTCATACTATTCATAAAACATCTCCACAAAGTTCATTACTTCTTTTTTAATTCCCATTTTATCAGCATATTTTGATAGTTTGATAAGATCTTTATCTTTTCTTTTAATATAGTTTTTAATGCTATATTTAACATGTTCATGGTCCATTCTATTTTTAGATCTAATAATATCACATATACATCTTTCAATATCATATGCTCTTACTTTATTGCCCATTGGAGTTTCTACTTCAGTAAGGCCTAGTTCATATATATCATTTGACACATAAAACACGTCATGATTTTTAAGATGTTTGCTATTATATGTTTTTCTGACAGTTATATCATATTTATCGATTGGTGCTATAATAGAAAGCCCATGGAAATAAAGTGCAGTCATATGGGAATAAATTGTATTAGGCATACTAAGGCTAAAAATATAATAACTATCTTCTATTTTACTATAGTCAATATAAATGCCATTAGCTACTTTTTCTACGAGACCTTTTTTCCACATAGAATTAAGATACATTCTATGAATTCCGAGGCTAGATAGTTCTTTCGAAGTAATATATCCATTATTCATTTTCATAAGGGCTTCAATGATTTCTATATTGCTTTCTTCTTTAAATTCTTTTATTGTCATTTTTTCCATAAATATCACCTTTTTGACAAATTTACTGATATCTTACCATTTATCAGTAAATTTGTCAATGCAGTTATGAAATTACGGAGGCGGAATAGATTTTTGATAATAAAATTTATCAGAAAAAAAGATTACTGTTTTAGTTGTAATCTTTATAATTTTGACATGAATGAAACTAAGTTTTCAATTGAGGATTTTTTTAGCTCATATGATGGATGAACGTATAGCTTTAGGGTGATTTCGATTGACGAGTGACCTAAAAGCTCGCTTAATGTTTTGATGTCCATTTTGGATTCTATTGATCTAGTGGAAAAGGTGTGTCTGGTGGTGTGAAATTTACACCTTTCTATTCCGCATGATTTAAGTATTCTGGAATAGAAGCTTTGAAATAATCTTGGATCATATTTGTTTTGACTTTTAGATAGGATATAGTTTTTGTCTTCACCTTTAAATGGAAGTAAGATTTCATTTAAAAATGCAGGAAATGGGATTATCCTGTTTGATGTATCGCTTTTTGGCGTGCTTTCAATTAATGTGGTTCTTGATTTTATACTGGGGTTGGTGTTTCTTATTCTTTCAATTGTTCTTTTAACGGTTAGAGAGTTATTTTTGAAATCAATATCTTCCCATTTTAGTCCGGAGATTTCCCCTACTCTAAGGCCGGTATATAGACATAGTAACAGACATACTTTTCTGATATTTGGTTTTGTTTTTAGTTTGTTTTCTAAGACTGTTTGTTCTTTTTTGGACAAGACATATATAGGCTTTTTATATGTTTTAAATTTTATGCTTTTTAAGTTTAGATATTTTTTTGTGTGTTTTGTTTCATAGGCATATTCTAGACATGATTTAATAATATACATTATCTTTTTTTGTGTTGATATAGCGATTTCTTTTTTGTTTAGTTCTTTAAAAAAGTTTTCTATATCTTCTTTTTTTAGTTTGTTTAATTTCTTTTTTCCTAATGTTTCTTCTTCTAAGTGACTTTTTATCATATTTTCATAATTTAACATTGACTGTTTTTTTATTCCGTCTTTTGTTTTTAACCATTTTTCTAGCATTTCACTGAATGTATAATTCATTTTTTTACCTCTTTCTTTAATTTTTATATTTTTGATGGTTAACCTTTATTTAGGCATAAATGTCACCTCACTTTAATGGATTTTATAATACCAAAAAAAGAATAGAAAATTATAAATTCTATTCTTAAATTAATTTGTTTTTAAAGAAATGAGGTCTTTAATAATATACTTTTTGAAGTGCTACCTGTATACTATTTCATTTTATTTATGTCATAAACTAATACATTACTTTTACTAAAGTGTATACGTGTATAAGTAGTTTTATCAATTACCAAACGTGATTCTAGTGTATTTATTTTTATAATTCCATTTTCTTTTGTTTATCTTTTTCTTCGCCTCTTATGACTTTTACATATTCAGCTGGGAATATGGCTGTTAATTCATGGTCAGTGCGTTTTAAGGCATATCTTCTAAGTTCTCCGTCTATTTTAGCAACTTTTATATTTAACTCTTTAATGGTTTCTAATGCTACCATACGTTCATTATATAAATCTTGTGCACGTTTTTCTGGGATATATTCTTGTGCTTTTTCGCTTGCTATACGTTTTAAAACCATGTCTATACCGTTTTTTGCCTTTTCATATTTTACAGGATCATTGGCAAGCGCATTTAAAATTATAGATGCATGTTTTTTTACTGTTTCTTCATCATGAAGTAAGTGTATAAAGAGATAATTATAGCTTATGTCGTCACTGCTTATTATTGCTTCACTATGATCCTTTACGTTTGCTCCTATGACATATTTTGCAAAACGGTAATTATATTCAGGGTCACCACTATTTATTACCGCTTCACCGTGAGCCTTTATATCAGCTTCTTTGACATCATGAGCAAAATCGTAATTATATTCAGGATTACCACTATTTATTATTACTTCACCATGAGCTTTTACATCTGCTCCTTTAATGTCTCTTGCAAATCGCAAATTATAGTAGATATCTCCTGTTTTGATGACTGCTTTGCCATGAGCCTTTGTGTCTGCTCCTATGACATCTTTGGCAAAGTTATAATTGTTGCGGGCGTATGCAGTTCTTGAAACGCCTTTTTGATTAAGCACAATATCCTCGTATTTTTTAATATCAATTCCAAGCAGTGCGGCATATGTAGCAAATTTTGTAATATGTTCTGCAAAATACATCATATCACTTGAATTTAACATGATTTCACTCATTTCTTCTGCAAATGGTTTTGCCTCTTCAAGTTTTCCTTTTTGATATAAAAGTTCTAGAGCTTCATTGATGCGTCCTTGAATGGTACATGTATCATACATTATGTCATATCTTGAAAGAAATGTACTAAGCTCTTTGCTACATGTTTTAAACGCTTGTTTTTGTTCACTTGTTTGCTTTGTTTTATTTTCTGGTGTTTCTTTTATTTTTCTTAATTTTTCTAATAATTTCGTCATATTTCCTCCGTTCGTGCCACTTATTACGTTCTTTTAGTGAAGGTAAATTAATTTCGTCTCCATGCTTTATTCGATGACATAACTAGGCTATATGGGGTCTTGCTTTCTAAGGCGTTTTCTATTTCATCTATATCATCTGCTTTATAAAAAATGGCAGTAGTATTATTATCAGATTTATCTAAAATATATTTTTTTACTGTTTTATTTAGAATTTGAATGTGCCTTTCAAGGTCTTTTATTTGTCTTAATATTTCTTTTCTTTCTTCTAGGGCTTGATTTAATTTTTCATCTATTTCTGGAACATCTTTAAAAAATTCTAATACTTCTATTTGACCGGCTAGGCTTCCGATTTCTTTAATTCTTTCTAATACAACTTTTTTGTGAGCTTTTACATCTGCTCCTTTTATATTTTTGGCAAATAGGTAATTTAGAATAACGTTTCCTTTTGTTAGTACTACTTGTCCAAGGGCTTTTATGTTTGCACCACTTACGTGTTTGGCAAATTTATAACACTCTTCTGGAGTTCCTTTTTGCAGCACTATTTTTTCATGTGATGCAACATCGGCTCCTTCAATTTCTCTAGCAAATTCAAGGTTATTTTCAGATGTTCCTTCAGTAATTATTATTCTTCCATGGGCTTTCACATCAGCTCCTTTTACGTTTTTAGCAAATTGAAAGTTATCTATGACATTTTCTCCTTGAATAATAGCCATCCCATGGGCTTTTACATCTGCTCCTTTGACATCTTTGGCAAATTCATAGTTAAAATTAGGAGATACACATTCAATGATTATTTTTCCATGTTTTTTTACATCATATCCGGTTATTTTAGCAAATTCATAGCTTGCCCATGGAGATTTTGCTCTTAAAATTATTTTACTATAATCATGAAAATAAGGTTCAAATTTTTCAAGGTTTTTGGCATTTTCAAGCTGTTTAATAATTTTATCTGGTGTTCTTTCTTTTTTTACTTGTTCCTTTTTAGGATCTTCTTTTTTTGATATTCTCATATTTATTTCCTTTCTAATTTTTTTACTTTTATTTCATAAATTTCTTCTGTATGATTTTGAAGATATTTATTTAAGTTATCATCTATTTGTGCTGCTTTTTCTTCTAGTTTTCTTATTTTTTCGAGTAGTGCATTTTTGCTTTCAATTGCTGTTATAGCTTCTTCTTTTGTTTCTATTTCACTTTCTTTGATATTATCAAAAAATTCTATTATTTGTCTTTTGAGATTTTCGCTAGCTACTTCGTCTATTTTAGATAATGTGGCTCTTTTATTGGCTTTTATATCAGCACCTTTAATATCTCTGGCAAAAACATAGTTGAAGTATGCATCACCTTTATTGATAACAACATTTCCGTGAGATTTTATATCAGAGCCTTTAACATCTTTAGCAAACTGATAATTATCACTGGCATTTCCATTTTGAATAACAATATTTCCATGAGCTTTTACGTCTGCATTTTTAATATCTCTGGCAAAAAAATGATTATAAAGTACACTGCCACTTTCTAAAACAACCTGTTCATGGGCTTTTATATCAGCACCAGCTATTTCTTTAGCAAAGTTATAACTACATTCTGCATTTTTCATTTTTAATATAGCTTTTTCATGTTCTTTTATATCAGCCCCTTTTATTTCTTTAGCATAGCGGTAATTATCTTCGGCTGTTCCTTTTTCTATTATGACTTTACCATGAATTTTTGGTTTAGCTCCTTCTACAGCTCTTGCAAATAAATAGTTATCCCACACACTTCCTTTAGCAGCAACTATTTTACCTAAGGCGGTTACATCTGCTTTCTTTATGTCTCTTGCGAATAAATAGCTGTAACTATTATTTTGACTATTTAAAATTATTTGTTCATGTTTTTTAATATCACAGCCAGTTAGTTTGGTAAATTGATAGCTATAAACGGGGTTTTTTGTTCTTAAAACTATCTTACTCATTATAGGAAATAAAAACCTATAACTATTTAATGTGCCATGCCTTTTTGTTTCTTTTAAAAAATTAATTATTTTTATGCTTAAATCTGTTTTCTCATGCATATAGTTTCCTCACTTTCTTAACTTTATTATACTTCATTTAGTGTGGTTGTCAATTGAAAAACGCCCTCTTTTTGGACGCTCTTTATTTCTTTTTTGTTAAGATTTCAAATGGGTTACTTTCTTCTCCTTTTCCTATCAGGATAGTATCTTTTGAGAGGAAAAATACTGGTTTATAAGTTTTATAAATACTGTTTGAAGAAGATGCTGCAGTATTTGTTACAATTTGCCCATTATAGCCAATTGTAATTACGGTTGTTCTTGAAGTGCCATCTGCTCTTATTGGGGTTATTGTTTTTTGGCCGATATCAATGAAGTTACTTTTTGAACATGAACATGTTTCTACTGAATTACATTTATTTTCCATGTTGTTTTGTAATGATGTTTGACACTCGTCATTTACTGAGGCATTCATGTAATCGGTTATATCAATTAACCCTATTTTACCTATCCATTTATATTTTGTTATTTGATTATATATTGCTTTAATACTTGTGTCTTGAGCATTTTGATTGACTGCACCAATATTAAAAGCATGTTTAACTATATTTTTTTGAACTGTTTGTGAAAATGAATTATAAAATGTTTCATTTAAATATGTATTGATACTTGCTTCTTTACTAGGAAGTTTATAATAGGTAGAACTTCCATAATGTTCGGGCCATGTACTTACATTATTTAAATTTTTATCTAGTACTGTGTTAATACTTCCCCAAACATTACACCCTTCATATTTATCATTATAAGTTCCACTGCAGTAGTTACCTTCGTCATACCTATTATCAGCAGTGTCAAAAGCACCTATTACTAGTTTGTCATTCTTCATTACTTTTAGTGTATTATCATTTTCAATAGAAATTATTCGATATAAATCATTATTTATTTTTATATAGTTATTAGGGTTTTCTCCTTTATAGATATATCTTTCTTCTTCTAGTGTATCTTTATAAAGTCCCTCGCCAGAGGTTACAACTGTTTTCTTTAAGCTTTCTGATGTGGCTGTTTCTTTAACATTTCCTTTGACTTTTAAATTGATGTTTGTTTCAAATGCAGCATAACCCACAGCTAAAAATGCAAATATTAAAGTACTTAACATTATTAATTTTTTTGATTTATTTTTTTTACGTGACATAAATATTACCCCTTTACTAAAAAATATCGCATAACACAGTATTATACGATATATTTTTTACGGATATTGGGATTATTTTAATGAATTTTGCTAAAATTTCTTAAATTTTTTATATACTTATGTTAGTACATTAACAGATAATACTGTGTTATATGTTCATCCAATCCAGTTGATAGTGGCATTTGAACCCCAAGGTGCTCCTGTTACGGAGTTTTCTTTTTTATTTATTGTGATTGTTTTTAGATTTGGGCAGCTTGTAAAGACACTGTCACCTATTGTTTGAATACCTGACCCAATTGTTACTTCTTCTAAGTCACCGTTATAGGAGAAAGCATCTTTTTCTATTGTTTTTGTGCCATTTCCTATTTCTACTTTAGTAAGGAAACGATTCCACTGAAAGGCTTCTTTTTCAATTTTTTCAACATTATCCGGAATTGTAATAGATTTTAAACGACTATTATAGATTGATCTAAATGACCATTTGTTAAGGGTTTTAACGGTTTGTGGTATGTTTATATTTTCACCTTTAACACCAGCATAACTAGTGATTACCGTTTTATCTAATGTTCCATCTAGATTTCTTTGATATATAAATGCATTTTCTTCAGGTAAACTATTATCATTAAATGTTCCTATACCTAATTCTATATAACCGTTTGGAAGAGTCAGGTTTTTTATTTTATTATGCCTAAAAGCACTGTCACCAATTTTTTTGACTGAATTTGGTATGATTAAAGTTTTTATTTCATTATTATCAAAAGCGGCTATACCTATTTCTTCTATAGTATTTGGTAATACTAATGACGTTATTCTCTTTTTAGTAAATGATTTCGAGTATGTAGTTGATGGCCCATCATATTCAGCGTCTGCAATTTTAGTTATTTTTAAATTATTTATTTGACTTGGTATAACTACTTTAGTGCCACATGTTTCATCATAATTGGTTATTGTTCCAGTGCCATCGCCATTAGCTGTTACAGTGAAACATTTTTCTGGCGTTTTTATTACGTTACCTTTTGATTTTAATGATATTACTACTTGAAAAGCTGAATAAGCTGTTGTTAAACAAAATATTAAAGATAGTGACATTATGATCAATTTTTTTGTTTTATTTTTTTTCATTTTTTCACACTCCTATATAAGTTATCCTATCCAATTTATAGTAGCATTATCTGCTTTCCATGTAGATGTATCTAGGCTACCTTCTTTTTTATTTATGGCTATGGTTTTAATGTTCGTAGACAAAAAAATATTGTTTCCTATTTTTGTAACGGTTGAGGGAATTGTTACCCTTTGCAGTCCGCACTGCGAAAAAGTGTTATCGCCTATTTCTTCTAAACCCTCTTCTATTTTAATATTTCGTATTCGGCTATTTACAAAAGCCCAAGTTCCTAATACTTTAACGTTTTTAGGAATGGTTAGATTTTCTCCACTAACGCCGTCAAATGCTCTACCACCAATTATTTCGATATTTTCTTTAATGTATGTTACAGCATAACCAGCATATGAATTTAATGTTTTGTAGTCAATACTGCCATCGGAATTTCGATTATAAATAAAGGCTTCATCTCCTTGTGCTTTATTGAAAGAGAATGCCCCCCAACCTAGAGAAGTTACACTATTTGGGATATTTACTTTGGTTAAACTATTATATCCAAAAGCAACAACGCCTATTTTTGTTAAAGATGATGGAAAATTTACGTTTGTTAAATTGTTGTTAGAAAAAGCTTCCTCACCTATTTCTTTTACGCTACTACCTAAATTTAATTCAGTTATTTTGTTTAGTTCAAATGCTCTAACTCCGATATACGTTACAGTATCTGGTATAGTTACTTTAGTTATATTTTTAGAAGTAAATGGTCCTACTGGACCGTTTTGCCATGAACCATCAGCTATTTCTGTTACAGTGTATCCATCTATTGTTTCTGGTATGGTCACTTCTGCTCCGCATGTTTCATTATAATTTGTTATAGATATTGTACCGTTTTTTAAAATTTTCCCGGTGTAACAGCCATCTTTATGTGAACCACCAATATCACTTTGCTTATAGATTAAATTTAATTTTGCTTCATTTTTTTTATTTTCAGGCATTTTTGTAATGTCATTTTTAAATAAAATATAAATATAAAAGTGTTCTTTTTCATTTGGGGAAATTATCAGTCTTTTTTCAGTTAAATCGGTAAATTGACTTATACTTTGGGATTTATCATTTTCAGCGTATGCACCACACTCAAAAGCAGAGTTTGAACAAGTAAAGTTTGCAAGGGTAGCTATTGCTGGAATAGTGCCTTTGTTAGTTACTTCTATTTTATACCTAGCATAGTCGCCTGGGCTTTCAAGTTCTATGGAAAAGTTTGCTTCGTCTTCAGTGTAACTTTTAGATATTTCTTTGATGTTACCATATTTATCACTTTGCTCAATGTTTGTGATTTCAATATCCCAGTTACTGGTGATAGAAGATGATCCGGTTATATTTAATTTGCTTGAAAAAATAGAATAACCAATACTCATAATTAACAAAGTAAAACATAGACCAATTATTAAAATGCGTTTTTTCATGCTATCACCCTTACTTTTAACAGATAATACGGTATTATGTGTTAAGTTTTAATAGTGTTTTAATCATTTTCTTCAAATATCAAGACAAAAACGCGGTAAAAATGCTATAATCGAGTTAGATATTGACGTATAATACCGTATTATACGTCAAGTTTTAGATGTGAAAAAGCTCTAGCGTGTTTTAAAGTTTTTAGTTTGCCCAATTTATAGCTGCATTTGCTCCCCATGGACTACCCGTTATTGAGCCTTCTTTTTGATTTATATTTATTTCTGTTAAATTTTTATTATACCTAAAAGCGGACTCACCAATCGTTTTAACGCCAGTGCCAATTGTTACTGTTTTTAATTTACCACTACCAAAGGCCCGACTTTCAATAACTTCTACACTGTTAGGAATTACCACATTTTCAAAGGATGATGATTCAAATGACTGTGTACCTATAACTTTTAAATTATTATTTAGAGTAACACTTTGAGCATAACTTCCAGCAAAGCTTAATTGTCCTATAGATTCTACTGTATTAGGTAAAATTATTTCTTGAAAATATACTCCTCTACAAGCGTTTGTGATTATCTTCTTAACACTTGGTAGTGTTAGCCCTGAGGCATTTTTTACAGTGCAACTATTTAAAATATCATAATTAATTGTACCATCAGAATTTCTTCCATATATAAAGGCGTTTTCAATTGGAAAATTATTTTTAGCAAATGCTCCACCGCCTAAATAAGTAACAGTACTCGGTATATCTATTTTTGTTAAGTTATTTTCTCTAAAAGCACTAATACCTATATATGTTATATTATTTGGCAAAATTAATTCACTAATTTGATTACCGCTAAATGCCTCGGTTCCGATATGAGTAATGTTTTCTCCTAAACTAAGATAAGTGATATCATTGCCTGTAAAAGCATTATCACCAATGTATGTTACGGTACTCGGAATTGTTACCTTTGTTATTCCTTTATTATAAAATATAGATACAAAACCTAAATTACTATCCCATTTGCCATCTGCTATTTTTGTTACTTTATAACCTGCTATTTCTTCTGGTATTACTATTTCAGTTCCACATGATATATCGTATGATGTAATTGATAGTGTTCCATCTTTTAAAATTTTCCCGGTATAACAATTGTTTTCTGTTTTAATACTTTTACCAACATCACTTTGCTCATAAGTTAATTTTAAAGTAAGAGTGTTCTTTAAACTATTTGGCATTTGAGTGATTTCACTTTTAAATTTAATATATACGTAAAAATATTCAGTTTCATTGCTAGAAATTATTAATCTATGATCTGTTAAATTAGAATTTTCTTTGATAATCAAAGATATACTTTCACTAGAACCTGCTCCGCACTCAAAAACATCATTATTTGAGCAATTTAAATTACCTAATGTAGCAATGGCTGCTACATTTCCTTTATTAGTGACACCTATTTTATAATAAACATAGTCTCCTGGTTTTTCCAATTCAACATTAAATGTTGCAGTATCTTTTGTAAATGATTTATTTTTTTCTACAATGTTTCCAGATGTA
>CAKPAT010000026.1 GCA_934133155.1 uncultured Bacilli bacterium | reverse complement strand
TGATAAATTATCCGAAGAATATGGAGTAGATGTATATAATATTGAAGATAATCCATTTTTTGCAATTGTAAAATCAGGAAGACATCCAGATGAATATATGCCAAGCGGACATTCATATTCCTTAATTGGCAACGGTTGTATAGCAACATTCGTTGCTCCTGAAGAAAATACCACATTTGTTTATGACGCCGAAGATTTAGATAGTGATCAAATAATGCATGTTTTTCCAAATGACTCATTCACTAGTCCTCGTTCATTTGGAAGTGCCGAAATATCAACCCGTAGAGTAGAACAATTAATGATGCCAGACGAACTAACATATGAAACTCCTCATTATAATGAATTACTAATTTTAGAACAAGGAGAAACACCAACCGATTTAGATAAAAAAATACCAAAATTAAAAAGAATGGCCCTTTACTGCCGTGATCAAATAACCGAGGACGCCGTTAAAACAGCCCAGATAAATGGAGTAGGAATAGTTTTAATAAACACAAAAAATTATAATAAAGGTATGGAAATGCCGGCAAGCGTGTATAGACATTTAGAAAAAAATAACTATTTTGATTATAACTATGATGGCTCAAGCAGAGATGTGCGTGAAAGAAGAAGATAAAGAAAAATTAAAAGGAATAAAGTAGATTAATATCACATTATTCCTTTTAATAATTTTATTAAATAAAGTAAAAAGACATTCTCCAACTAAGTATGAACGAGTGTCTACCCAAAAAATTGAGGAAACATTTACTTTTTGATTGAATGTTCCTTTTTATCATACACATTATTCCTGTTTACATCCAAGAAATATCACAATCTACTGCACTTACCAAAATATTATGCTGGAAAAAATCTTTTTTTCCTGTTATAATTGTACGCGAGGTGAAACTATGCCTAAAAAAACTATAATTCCTAAAAGTTTAAATCAAATAAAAGAGCTTGAAAACTATGTGGACGCTTTTATTATTCCTATAGAAAACTTTAGTATAAATTATGAAAAAACATTCAAAATAAATGAAGTAAAAACAAATAAAGAAATATTTTTTTCTTTAAATAAAAACTTCCACAATAATGAATTAAAAGATTTGGAAGAAATTTTAAAACAAATAGATAATTTAAATATTAAAGGAATTTTATTTTATGACCTAGCACTTGTAAATATTCACAAAAGGTTAAATTTAAAAACCGATTTAGTTTATGCTCAGGAGCACCTTTCTACAAACTACGGAATAATAAACTATTGGTACAAAAAAGGTGTAAAATATGCTTATCTTTCATCAGAACTAACAAAAAGAGAAATAGACGAGATAAGAGAAAATACATTATCAAAATTATTTGTAAACGTATTTGGTTATATTCCAATGTTTACCTCTCAAAGACATTTAGTAAAAAATTATTTAGAAACATTTAATATTAAAGACGAAAATAAGCAAAAAGTATTAGAAAAAGAAAATAAAAAATACATTATAACCGACAAAAAAGATGGTACCACAGTGTACTCAGATTATATACTAAATTCTACAAAAGAAAATTTTGATAAAATAGATTATTTAGTTTTTAACAGTAATTTTATAGAAGAAGAAACTTTTAACGAAATAATAATGAATAAAAAAGAAATAGAAGAAAATACCGGCTTTTTATATAATGAAACAATATATAAAGTAAAATAGGAGGTGAAAACATGCATAAACCAGAATTACTAGCACCAGCTGGAGATTTAGAAAGATTAAAAATAGCGTTATTATATGGTGCCGACGCTGTCTATGTTGGCGGAATATTTAACTTAAGAGCAAACGCCAATAATTTTACTTTAAAAGATTTAGAAGAAGGTGTAAAATTTGCTCACGAATTAAATAAAAAAGTATACGTAACCGTCAATATCGCATTTCACAATAAAGAGTTAGAAAAGGTAAAAAAATACTTAATATACTTAGACAAAATAAAAGTAGATGGCGTTATCTTTAGTGATCTATCATTAATAAGCATTATAAAAGAAAATACAAATCTAGAACTTCACCTATCAACACAGGCTTCTACATTAAATCAAGAAGCTGTAAATTACCTTAAAAACGAAGGTATAAATAGAATAGTTTTAGCACGCGAATGCACCAAAGAAGAAATAAAAGAAATAAAAAAACAAAATATTGAAATAGAAGTATTTATTCATGGAGCAATGTGTGCCTCATATAGTGGAAGATGTGTATTATCAAATTTTCTAACAAATAGAGATTCCAATAGAGGTGGATGCAGTCAAATATGTCGGTGGGATTTCGATTTATATGAAAATAATAACCACTTAAAAGGTGAAAAGCCATTTACTTTTTGCACCAAAGACTTATCGCTTGCTAAATATATCCCTGATTTAATAAATATAAAGGTTGATAGTCTAAAAATAGAAGGAAGAATGCGTTCGATATACTATATCGCAACAGTTGTTAAAACATATAGAAAAATAATCGATGAATACTGTCAACAAAAAGAAAATTATACATATAATTTAAAATATGAAGACACATTAAGAAAAGTAGCTAATAGAGATAACATACCACAATTTTTTGATGGTAACTATTCAAAGGAAGTGCAGTACTACAACGGAAGATGTGAAATAACCAATCAAGATTTTTTGGGACTAGTACTAGATTATGACGAAAAAACACATCTAGCAAAAGTTGAACAAAGAAACTACTTTAAAATAGGTGATACTGTAGAAATATTTGACCCAGAAAACGCATTTCAATTCAAAATAACAGAAATCTATGACGAAGATAAAAAAGAAATCGACATAGTAAGACATCCAAGACAAGTAATATACCTAAAAACGCCTGAAAAAACAGTGAAAAATGCTATGATAAAAATGTGTTGACAAACAAAAAAAAGTGTAGTATCATTTTGAAAGTAATGTTAAAGCGAGGTGAAAAAATGCCAAAAACAGAAAAATATTATGTAACTGAAGAGGGACTAGCTGACATGAAAAAAGAGCTAGAATACTTAAAAATGGAAAAAAGACCAGCTGTCATTGAAGCACTAAAAGAGGCAAGAGCACTAGGCGATTTAAGTGAAAACGCCGAATATGACGCAGCTAGAAATGCCCAATCAGATACTGAAAATAGAATAGTTACCCTAGAAAAAATGATTGAAAAAGCAGAAGTAATAAAGAACACCGGTACAGGAGCGGTTTCTATCGGAAACACCGTTAAAATAGAATACGTAGAGGACAGTGACGTAGAAGAGTACTCCATTGTCGGAGTAAAAGAAGCCGACCCATTTGCCAATAAAATATCAAATGAATCTCCAATAGCAAGAGCTATAATCGGACTTAAAAAAGGCGAAATTGCCACAGTAACAAGTCCAAATGGAGATTATAAAGTAAAAATACTAGATATTAAATAAAACGGTAAAGATTTTTATCGTTTTTTTAGCCCAAAATTTTGAAATTAAAAAATAAATGGTATACCCTAAAAAAGGAGGCAGAAAATGCAAAACAATATATTAAATACAAAACTAGAAGAAACAGAATTTAGAAACTTAGACAAAAGAATAAAAAACAGTCTTAAACATGGGAAAGTAAACACCATATTTGAATTGATTCTAGCAACCATATCTAAAAACTCACGTGTAAAACTTTATGGTGTGCAAGCTAAAAGAATTGTTGCAAGCATCTTTGAAGAAAATTATTTTTCACTAACAGGAATAATGACTGATTTAAAAGATTATGGAATAAAAAAGAATGATTATAGTAGAGTAAAAAAAATGACTGGAGGCATAGATAAAATAACCATTTATACATTATATTCCTTGTATTCACAGTACGCTAAAATAATAGAAGGAAAAGATCATATAACCTTTTACTACCAAAACTATCCAATCGAAAAATTATATGGTGTATCTAAAGAAAATCTTTTAAGCCTAGACGTTCAAATTCAAATAAGAAAAGAAATAGAAGAAGATTATAACCTTATAAAAAAATTATTAGTTATTGTCGCAGATAAAATCGAAAGAAGAATTGTTATAGAACCAGAAATTACAGAATTACAAGAAGAATTAGAAGAAACAAATTCTAAAAACAGTTCCTTAACAGACGAAATAAGCAGAAAAAAACAGCTAATTTTACAGCTCGAAACCGCCATAAGAGAAAATAAAAGCTTATCAGAAGAAAGCGAAGAATTAACTCAAAGAATAATTGAACTATCTGGACGGAAAAAGATTAAAATTTGACATAACCTAAATAAATGATATAATAGCAAACCAAAAAGGAGGAACAAAATCCATGAATAAAGAAGAATTAAATAGATATATTCAAATTATATCGCCTATGCAGGAAGATATAGTAAACACCTGCATTATTGACCCTGAATTAGAAAAGTTAGATACTAAAACAAAAAAAATCATAACAAATACAGGTGCTAGTACATTATTTGAATTCATTTTACTATCTGCATCAAATCCTGCACATTTTAAAAGCCTAGGCGTAAAAACACAGCAAATTATATCAGAATATCTAAAAAAATATGGTGTAAAAACTGAAGAAATTTCTGATGACTTAAAAGACTATTTAAATAAAAATGATTACTTATTTGTTAGAGATTTATGCAAAACAGAAGGCAATCCACGTAAAATAACACTATATAACTTATATTCACTTTACTTACAGTATAGACAAATATTAATGAATAAAAGAACATTATTTACATATAAAAACTATCATTTAGAATACTACTACAACATACCGAGAGAATATCTTAGAAATATAGCAACAGATTATTTAAGAATAGAGTTAGAAAGAGATTATCAAAGATTAGAAAATATGCTAAATAGCATAGTAAATCAAATAAAAGAAAAGAACCCAAAATTTGCTTTAAATTCTGCACTGAATGAAATATGCAGAAGAAGAGACATACTTACAAAATTAAATGAAACATTAGAAGAAAGAGAAAGATTAATAGATGAAAGGGAAATGATTGACAGGCAAATAAACGTCATTAAAGGAAGAGGTTATGTTAAACACTAAAATAGAAGAGTTAGATTTAAGTAAATTAGATGTAAGAGCACAAAAAACGGTAAGAAATGCCAATATAGCAAACATTTTTGAACTCTTAATATTAGTTAAAATGAAGAATTCCCATATATTATTTAGAAATTTTGGCGTAAAGGCAAAAGAAAGTATTAAAAAAACATTAAAAAAATATGGAATTGATGTCGAAAATATCCCATATGACTTAAAAGATTATAATATAGGAAAAGCTGCTGTAGAAAGAATAACCCAAATTTGTAATAAATATAGACACCAAGGACCCAATATTTGCGATTTATATTTTTTATATCTTCAGTACTCTGAAATTATGCATATAAATAAATCAATGATGCCATTTCTTAAATATCCTTTAGAAAAAAATTATCAAGATAAGAATAATGAAAAATTCATAGAAGATTTTGAATTAATAAAGGATGTATTAAAAATAGTTGTAAAACAAATAGAAGAAAATAATTTCACAAAAGAAGATTTAGAAGAAAATCAAACACCAACAAATGAAGTAAAAACAAAATCTGAATTACTACAAATGTTAAAACAGCTAATTGCAGAAAACGAAAGATTAAGAGAAGAAAACGCTAAACTAAATAGTACTTTAGAAGAATTTATTTCAAACCATAAAGCCAAATAGGGCTTTTTTTCTGCTAAAATTTTCTCTTGACTTCTTAAAATATTACCTTTACAATGGAAATAGGGGTAAACCCTAAAAATGGAGGTTATATATGCCAAATATAGTTTTCCCCATTTTGCTTGTATTATTAGGCCTTTTTGTAGGTATTATTTCAATGATAATCTTAATTTCCATAAAAAATATCGCAGCAGCAAGAAAAGCTACCGAAATTTTAGAAGAAACAAAAAAAGAAGCTGAAAAAATAAAAAGAGACAGCATTTTAGAAGCAAAAACAGAAAATCATAGATTAAAAAGCGAATTAGACAAAGAAATAAAAGAAAAAAAACAAGAAATAAAAGAATCAGAAGAGCGTCTTTTAACACGTGAAAAAAACATGGATAGAAGAGACCAAACACTCCAAAACCGTGAACAAAATTTAGAAGACAAAGAAAATGATTTACTAAACCGTCAAAAAGACTTTCAAACAAAACAAATGGAGTTAGAAGAAATAAAAAACAAAGAGTTAAAACTACTTGAAGAAATCTCTAATTACTCCAAAGAAGAAGCTAAAGCTGAAATTATGAAAAGGGTTGAAAATATGATGAGCCGTGAAATCGCCTCATACATAAAAGATACCGAAGCCGAAGCACAAACAACAGCTGATAAAACAGCTAAAGAAATAATCATCTCTGCTATGCAAAGATATGCCGCCGATATGGCCAGCGAGCAAACTGTTACTGTAGTTTCTCTCCCAAGCGATGATATGAAAGGTAGAATTATTGGAAGAGAAGGTAGAAATATTAAAACAATCGAAGCCGTTACTGGTGTCGATTTAATAATTGATGATACTCCAGAAACAATCGTTTTATCAAGTTTTGATCCATATAGAAGAGAAATTGCAAGAGAAACGCTAGAAACTCTAATGAAAGATGGAAGAATACACCCAAGTAGAATAGAAGAAGTATATGATAAAACAGTTAAAGAAATGAAAATAAAATTAATGGAATATGGTAACAATGCTCTATTTGAACTTGGAATAAATAAAATGGACCCAGTAATCATAGAGCTCCTTGGAAAATTACATTATAGAACAAGCTATGGTCAAAATGTTTTAAATCATTCCATAGAAGTAGCTAGTCTAGCTGGACTTTTAGCAGCTGAAATAGGCGAAAATATAACACTAGCCAAAAGAGCTGGATTACTTCACGATATTGGAAAAGCCATTGACCACGAAGCTGAAGGAAGCCACGTAGAACTTGGAGTAAATCTTGCTAAAAAATATGGTGAAAACGATATAGTTATTAACGCTATCGCCTCACATCATGGAGATGTTGAAGCTACAAGTACCATAAGCGTCTTAGTTGCTATAGCTGATAGTCTATCCGCATCAAGACCAGGTGCTAGAAATGACTCCTTAGAAAATTACATCAAAAGATTAACTGACCTTGAAAATATTGGTAACGAAATAGAAGGCGTTGAAAAAACATTTGCTGTACAAGCTGGAAGAGAACTTAGAGTAATCGTTAAACCAGAAAAAATCTCCGACTTAGAAAGTCATAAAATAGCCAGAGATATTAAAACAAAAATAGAAGATAACCTGCAATATCCAGGAACGATAAAAGTTGTTGTAATAAGAGAGACAAGAGTAGTAGAAGAAGCCAAGTAATTGGCTTTTTATAGTTCTGGATTTTCCACGTTATCTGCCTTTAAAACAATAATCGCACCAATTAAAGTTAAAATAGAAGCAAAAATCTGTACATTAGCTCCCTTTAAAGGTAAATCATTATCATTTTTAAGTTTCTTATCATAAACATTAATAATCAAAAATAAAAGTGCAACAATAATTGCTAAAAGTCTTCTTGTTAAAAGTATTTTTTTAGAAAGCTCATCATTATATAAAACTTTCTTTTTTTCATATTTCAAAATCTGATTATAAGTTAAAGTAATAGAAATTAAAAGTCCTAAAATCAAAATAAACGTTAAAAAAAGTTGTATTTTAAGTAAATAAGCTTCTTCTAAATCATAATTACTCATTCACTATCCCTTAATTTTTTGAGTTTTAAAAGCTCACTAACTGTTACAAACTTATACCCCTTATCTTTTAAATCACGAATAATATCTTCTAAAGCCTGCACTGCATAAACATGATTATCATGCATTAAAACAATACTTCCACTTTTAACAGAACTTACAACATTACTAAAAACTTTTTTACTATTTTTAACTGACCAGTCTCTAGAATCCACATCCCATAAAACAAAAGTTAAATCAGTATAAGTTTTTAAAATATTACTATATCCACCATATGTTGGTCGAAACAAAGTAGGAGTAAATCCAGTAACTTTTTTAATCTCTTCCTGTGTTTTATCAATTTCCGCTTTAAATTCACTTTCGGAAAGCCTTTTTAAATATTTATGATCATAAGAGTGATTACCAATTTCATTGCCAAAAGTAAGCATATCTCTTAAAACATCGCTATAAAAAGAAACCTTATTACCAATAACAAAAAAAGTCGCACAAGCATCATTATCTTTTAAAATTTTTAAAATATCTGAAGTATACTTGCTTGGACCATCATCAAAAGTTAAAGCAACCACCTTATCAGAATCTAAAATTTCCCTTTTTTTCAAACTTAAATAAACATCATTTTTTTTAAAACCCTGCACATCAATCAGTAAATCTAAACTATCAAGAGAAATATCTAAATAAATAAGCTCACTCTTCTTACTTTTAAGCTCGATGGGATTAAAATACAAAGTCAAATTCTCATCGTCAATTGTAAAAAAATCATAGCTCACATTACTCAAATAATCCATATCTGCATCTTGATATTTCTCCAAAAGCCTTTTTTTTATCTCAAAATCTAAAGCCTCCGTATCAGAAACAATGTCTTCCATAGATAAAAACTTCCCACTTTTTTTATTATAAACAAAAGTCTTTATCTTATTAGTAACTGTATCTGAAACAATTTCTGTCTTAATACCAATGCTAATAACATCGTCATTAACCTCTTTATAATTATAAGAGATATTAATCTCCGGCTTAACTTTATAAGTCTTGCTTTTAAAATCGCCATAAACTCTATTAACATAACTGCTAACAGCTTCGTCTAAAATACCAATATTAGTAACCGGATAATTAATCGAAACAAAACTATCATCATTTGCCGTATAACTATAAATGTCTCCCTGACAGCCTGTAAGAAAAAAAACAAACAAAATAAAAATCACCTTAAAAGTCATAATTCCACCTAAAAAAAGTTTATGTTAAAAGTAAAAAAATATACCTAAAAAGCGAACATTCTACCTTTGAATAAACAAAATAAAAAGAAAATGAAAAATAGAAAACCAAACAAATTAAAAAAACAAAAAAATTCAAAAAATAAAAAAACAAAAATAAGCAAAAATAGACTTTACCCTTTAAAAATAAGGAAAAAACAAAAATTGAAAATGTTAAAAATACAAAAAAATCAAAAAAGTAAAAAAATTAAAAAATCAAAAATACAAAAAACAAGCAAAATAAAGCAAAAAAAACAATTAAAAAAATTAATTAAAAAAAGCGAACATTTTCTATTGACTATTGCCATTTTTAAAGTTATAATGAGGCTGAAATTAGGAGAGGTATTTATGATAAAAGAAGAAGAAAAATTATCCCACTTACAAGTCATAAAAAGAAGTGGAAAAAAAGTTAGCTGGAATGGTGCGAAGATTGCTTTAGCCATAAAAAAAGGCTTTGACGATATAGAAAAAGATGATGAAGAAAAATACAGTGAAAAAGACATCAACAAAGTCTATGCTGACGTGATAAAAAAGATTGAAAAAAACTACGAAAACGAAGACAAAATCAAAATAGAAGACATACAAGATTTAATTGAAGAATCTTTAAAAACTAAAGGATATGAAGATGTTTATAAAACATTTTCGGACTATAGAGAAAGAAGAAACCAATCAAGACAAGCTTTTTTAGGCGAAAAAAAACAACATAAATTTTTAAAAGTAATTGAAAGTTTAGGTTTAAAATCAGCAAAAGAAGAAGATGCAAAAAGAGAAAACGCCAATGTTGATGGAGATACTGCTATGGGAACGATGTTACAATATGGTAGTACGGTTTCAAAAGAGTTTGCA
The DNA here is from genome assembly GCA_934133155.1 of uncultured Bacilli bacterium. GTDB lineage: Bacteria > Bacillota_I > Bacilli_A > RF39 > UBA660 > Coprosoma. The sequence goes on along the minus strand of CAKPAT010000026.1, from coordinate 3,688 downwards.
AAAGCGTATTTAATGAAATCAAAATTTGCTGAAGCTCACGATAATGGAGATATTCACATTCACGATATGGATTTTATGCCAATGGGAACAACAACATGCTGTCAAATTGATTTAAATAAATTGTTTAAAAACGGTTTTTCCACTGGACATGGATATTTAAGAAAACCTAAAGACATCATGAGTTATGCCGCATTAGCTGCCATAGCCATTCAGTCAAACCAAAATGACCAGCACGGTGGACAAGCCATACCTGCATTTGATTATTATATGGCTCCAGGTGTGCTAGCAACCTTTAAAAAACAGTTCAAACAATCAATAAGTGATTATTTAGATTTAACCGATTTAAACTATTTTATAAATATGGAAAAAATAGCCAAAGATATAGATAAATTAGACAGTATAAATGTTGATTTAAATAAATTCGAAAGTTATACCAAAGGCTCTAAAGAAGTAGAAAGATTATTTGCAAAAGCCTACGAAAATGCTTATGCTAAAACAGACAGAACAACCTATCAAGCAATGGAGGCCTTTATTCATAATTTAAATACCATGCATTCAAGAGCAGGTGCACAAGTTCCATTTTCTTCAATAAACTTTGGTACTGATACATCACCAGAGGGAAGAATGGTTATGAAAAATTATTTACTTGCAACAAGTTCCGGACTAGGAAATCATGAAACACCAATATTTCCAATATCAATATTTAAAGTAAAAGAGGGAGTAAATTTCAACAAAAAAGACCCTAACTACGATTTATTTAGATTATCATGTGAAGTGTCTTCAAAAAGATTATTTCCAAACTTTTCATTCATTGACTCATCATTTAACATAACAGAATATGATCCGAATAACTTCGAAACAGAAGTGGGATATATGGGATGCCGTACCAGAGTAATGTCAAACGTAGTTGACCCAAGTAAAGCCATCACACCAGGAAGAGGAAATCTATCGTTTACCTCAATAAACTTACCAAGATTAGGAATTAAACACGGAATAGTAAGTGGCAAAACAGACTTAGATGGTTTCTTCAAAGAACTTGAGGAAAAAATGGATTTAGTGAAAGATCAACTACTTGAAAGATTTGAAATACAGTGTTCAAAAAGAGTATACAACTTCCCATTCCTTTTAGGTCAAGGAATATGGATTGGTAGCGAAAACCTAAAACCAAACGATAGATTAAGAAAAGTTTTAAAACATGGAACATTAACAGTTGGATTTATCGGTTTAGCTGAATGTCTAAAAGCCTTAATTGGAAAACATCATGGAGAAAGTGATGAAGCTCAAGAGTTAGGGTTAAAAATAATTGGATTTATGAGAAAAAAAACCGACGAATATTCCAAAGAATACAATTTAAACTTTTCATTAATTGCGACACCAGCTGAGGGCTTATCTGGAAGATTTACCAATATGGATAAAGCAATATATGGAAAAATAAAAGGAGTAACAGATAGAGAATACTACACAAACTCATTCCACGTACCTGTTTACTACAATATATCAATCGTAAATAAATTAAAAAAAGAAGGACCATACCATGCATTAACCAACGGTGGACATATTAGTTACGTTGAATTAGATGGAGATACAGCCATGAACGTTGACGCATTTGAACAAATAGTAAGATTAATGCATGATTATGATATTGGTTATGGAGCTATTAACCATCCAGTAGATAGAGATCCGGTATGTGGATATACAGGAGTAATTGGTGATACCTGCCCAGGATGTGGAAGAAAAGATGGCGAAGGTGTGCCAATGGAAAGAATAAAAAATATAGAATTATAGGAGAATGAAGTATGAAAGAAGAAAAGAAAATTGGCGAAGGAGTTAAATTTGAAAGAATAAGAAGAATAACTGGTTATTTAGTAGGAACAACTGATAGATTTAATAATGGAAAAAAAGCCGAAGAACATGATAGAGTAAAACATTCAACTGCCGGAATATTTAAAAAATGATTACATTAGCAAGCCCCCTTCAACCCGATAGTATAGTTGATGGTGAAGGGATAAGAACCGTAATTTGGACCCAAGGCTGTAAACATCACTGCCCAGGATGTCACAACCAAATAACATGGGACTTTCATCAAGGCCAAAAATTTAAAATAGAAGAAATTAATAAACAGTTAGATAAACTAGAAGGACAAACCGGCATAACCTTTTCTGGTGGAGACCCGCTTTATCAAGTAAAAGCTTGCACACAAATAGCAAAACATGCTAAAAAAATAGGTTTAAACGTTTGGTGTTACACCGGATTTATCTATGAAAATTTACTTAAAGATTCAAAAAACATAGAATTTCTAAAATATGTAGATGTTCTAGTTGATGGACCATTTATATTAAAAGAAAAAACATTAAATTACGATTTTAGAGGATCTAAAAATCAAAGAATAATTGATGTTCAAAAATCTTTAAAACAAAATAAAACAGTATTAGTTTCCAAATATATTAGCGAAAGAAAAGTAACAAACACCATAGAAAAACCCAAATACATTTACATATGAGGTTCAAATTGAACCTTTTTCTTTTAATCATAATATGATAAAATATTAATATAAATGGGGTGAAAAAAGTGAAAAGAAGAACTTACGTCGATAATGACGGAAATGAAATAAACCAAACATTAGAACAAAGAAGACCATTATTAAAATTATTTTTTATAGTAGGGACAGTTGTACCTTTAATAATGATGTGTATGATTATCTATAAAGTAGTCGAAAATAATAAATGTATAACAGTTTATAGTAATGTTAAAACCGCTACCAAACAGTACTTAGAAAATAGAAATAATTTTCCAAAAATAGAAGGTGAAAGTACCACAGTAAGCATAAGTAAACTTTATAGGGACACATTAAATAGCACATCAACCTTAAACATCATGGCTAGTGGCAACGTCAAAGTAACAAAATATAAAGAAAATTATGTGTATACCATAGAATTAAAAAATTGCTCTGTATGTTCTACCGATAAAAGATACAGCTCATACTCAAGTGAGCAAAATAACTATCCAAATAAACAAATAGTGGATGCTATTCCATATTATAATTACTACAATAGACAGCAAAACATCACAAATTTTTCCAACTACTTTGAAGAAGATGAATTATCTGACGAAGTATCAGAATATGGAATAAAATTGCCGCTAGATAAAGAAAAATTGCCAGAAATACCAAAAGAAGGAACAATCACCAATATTGAAAGTGAGTCCACATATTACTATCGTTATAGAGAAAAAACATGGAAGTGGTATGACATCATAGGTGATTACTCAGATTATTCATCAGAAAAACCAGACGGATATAGAAATAAAGATGAAAACACCGAAAATTACACCAACTGGAGTGAATACACATTAAATTACCCAGAAGAAAAAAGTTATAGGGAAATACAAAAAAAGACAGGTTATAAATTTTACTATGAAAATGAAAATGGTAAAAAAATATATTATAATGATGGTAACTATGCCGATAAAGACGAAGTAAATACCGAAAAGTATAATAAAACAGATGATGAGACTGCACCAATTTATAGATATAGAGATAAAGTATGGCGTTGGTACAATGGCAATAAAAGAACGTATAGTAGGTACCATGCAACATCTCCAGAAGGCATGCCATATAAAGATGAAGCAACAGAAATCCTAGGAAGTCCAACATCTTGGAGTGAAGAAAGTTATGTCGATAGCTCCAATT
>CAKPAT010000025.1 GCA_934133155.1 uncultured Bacilli bacterium | reverse complement strand
TTATAAGTAGGTGTTATTATGGCGAGCAGTATGATACATATTGCTGTTGCTAGTGAAATTAATAAAGTGCTTAAACGAGATAGTAAAAAGCTTTTAATCGGTAGTATTGCACCGTTTATTTCTAAACAGATTGGTGAGACAAAGGTTTTGTCTCATTTTCAAGATTTTGATGATGATGTGCCTTTACTTGATAATATTATTGAAGAAATACCGATGGATAGGATTAATGTGATTATTGATTATGCGGGTATTTTGATTAAAAACTCTAAGGAAAGTAAGGCTTATGTTTTTGACATAGATATTATAAGTAGGCTTATTAAGACATCTACTTCTTTTATTCTTTCTAATTTAAAGGATTTGTGTGTGATTTAAAAAAGGCTGCCGAGAAATTAAATAATTAATTTCTTAACAGTCTCTTTTTTAATTAAATTTTTCATAGCTACCATGAATACAAAAGTATTTTTCAGCTAAACATTACCTAAGTTTGTCATCTTTTTTATCAGCAAAACAATTTATTACGGCGTCAGACAAAACAATTTTTTATATAAGATATTTCAAAAATAAAAGTCACAATTTGACACATAATTATGCCGAATTCTACATAATTTTATGATTTAAACTTAGTATTAACTATCTTTTTATCAAATAAAACAATAATACTTGGTAAGACAAATAATATTAATAATACTGCAATAGTTACTCCTATCGCTATTATATGGCATATTTCACCTATAGCAGGATCTTTAAAGGCAAACCCTAACACACCAGTTATAATAATCATTATCAATGATGATGTAAGAATTGTATGAATAGATTTATTATATGTTTCTTTTAAAGATATTCTTATATTGTTTTCTTTTCTTAGCTCTCTATAATAGTTTGTAAATAATATTGCATAATCAATAGTGGCTCCCATTAAGATACTTTGTACTATAAGTAAAGATAGATAATATACTTTCATATCTAATATATTAATAATACCCATTAATATATAGACAGCACACTGAATTAGTAATACTAATATAAATGGAATAATTAGTGATTTAAAGGTAAATAAAACTACTAAAAATATTAAAATTATAGTAATAATTGTAAGTTTATTCATTTCATAATTAAAGTTATTACTCATTTCATAGTTCATAATAGAATTTCCTACAAGATAATATTTTCCATTTAATTTATTCTTACATTCTTTATCTAATTTATCAATAAAAGTAAATGTATCCTTTGACTCTTCTTTATATGATGTAGTTATATTAATAATAGAATAGTTTTCTCCAATAAGCATTTTTTTAGATTCTCCTATCATATTATTAGCATTATTTATTTCTAGAAACATATCATCATTAATCATATTTTTAAAATTATTTTGATTTTGTATTATAAAATTAATAAATTCTTCAATAGTTAATTTAGAATCATTATTGTATTTATCTTGATAGATAGCTTTATAAATACTAACGATGATTTCTTTATTAACATCAATATTTTGTGTTTTTAAAAAGTAATCTAATTCATCGGCGTTATATTTCTTTCCTACTGTCGTTTTATAAGTATTTATAGTTTTAACCTTATCATCAGTAGTTAGATAATTTATAATTTCGTCAATATTATCTTCATTTTTATTTTCATATAAAAGTACCATATTATTATCTTTTTTAAAAAACTTACTGATAGTATTATTTTTTGGTGTATCAAAAGTAACTATATTTGTTCCTTTAACAAAACATAAAACAGCAAATAGTATTATAAAAGTTAATGATATTATATATTTGTATTTTTGACTAAATATAGCGATTTTTTCCATATTTATATGTGGATATTTCTTATGTGTTTTATATATTAGTTTATCAAATATAAGTATAAGTGATGGTAATACTGTAAAGATACATATTAAACTAATTAATACTCCTTTAGATAAAACTATTCCTAAATCAGTTCCTATTTTAAAACTCATAAATAAAAGTGCTAGAAGTCCTACTATGGTAGTAAATGAACTACCCATAATAGATGGGAATGATTTTTTTATTGCCTCTTTCATTGAATTTAAATTATTTTTATTATTTTCTTTTTCTTCACGGTAGAGATTAAGTAACATTATTGAATAGTCCATTGTTAGCACAAGTTGCAAGATAGAGGCGATGGAATAAGTGGTATACGACACTTCACCAAGTAAATAATTGGTTCCCAAATTAATGATAATCGCAATTCCTATTGTTATTATAAATAATATTGGTTCTATCCATGAAGAACACATAATAAGCAATATTATTAATAGTATTGAAAAGGCAAATATAATAATTGAAATAGGAACATTAGTAATATCACTATCTAATTCATATACAAGTTTATATTCTCCTTTTAAATTATCAAGTTCTTTTTTTATGTTTTTTATTTCATCAGAATTAGAATTATATTTACTAGTTAACACATATAAAGTATGATTGTCTTTGTTATATGTATCACTTTCATTATCATAACCAATTGTATAAATGTTTTTTATTTCTTTTAATTTATTATAAACATCTAGCTTTTTGTTATTATCTAAGTCATCTACCATTACCCAAATAGTACTCATATTTTTAACATCTGGTAGTTCTTTTTCTAAAATATCAATGCCGTGTTTCATTGATGAATTGGATGGTAAATATTTAGTCATATCTTGATTTATATTTACTTTATTCATAGCAAATATACTCATACATGTAAAAAGTAACATAAATATTAAAATATAATTTCTTTTTTCTGTTATGAAATTTATTATTCTTTTCATTAATATTTTCTCCCTTCTTTGACTTAAATGTCCTATTTATATTATAATATACATGTGTTGAGTTTACAGCCGTCAGTTTATAAAAATTTGTTATTAAATAAACATTAAAATAATATATGTTTATTTAATAAATGAAAGGAACAAATTATTTATGAATATAAAAGATAATCGCCGTGTTTCAATGACTAAGAAAATTATTAAAGATACATTTATTGAAATGTTAGAAAAGAAAAATATTCAAAGAATTTATGTTAGAGAATTATGTGAAAATGCTGATATTAATAGAAGTACATTCTATAAATATTATGAATCACAATATGATTTATTAGCAGAAATGCAAAACGATTTGCTTATTCAAATAGAGGAAAAATGTAAAGACACTGATAATATAAAAGGATTAAATAATATATTACACTATCTAAATAATAACAAAAAAATGTATAAGATTATTTTTAATGCAAATATTGATCCAACATTCCCAAAAAAGTTATTAAATTTACCTATTATTACTGAAATATTAAATAGCAAAATGTCTAGTAAAACTGAAACTAAATATAAGAAAACTTATATTCTTGAGGGAGGATATCATGTTATATTAGAATGGTTAAATAATGATTGCAAAGAGCCGGCAGAAGAGATAACAGAAGTTCTTATGAAATATATAAATCAAAATTTGAAATAAGAAAAAAGTTTATAGAAAATAAATATCTAAAGTTTATAGAAAATAAATATCTATAAACTTTTTATTTATACCGATAAGGATTATTAACTGTCCCATATCCTGTCATTTCAAAATTGTCGTTTATTGTTATGAATGCTCTTATATAATAACTACTCATTAATAAATTTCTAGCCCAGTCATTAGAAATTTCACTTTTATCTACAGTAAAGACATTTCCATTTTATGAGTAGGATTGTAGTATGCAGGAGATAATGTCCAATAGTGATCAGAAATACTAGAATTATAAGATTACGGTAGAAGACAGAATGCAATTTAGAAAACATATTTCATTATTATATTGCCAGCTAATTTTCAACTATCTTTTTTAGTATTCCGATGGAAGAGCTGGTTCTCATTGTTTCACTTATGGTGTAAAATGAATTGGCAAAATTTTATTTACCTATGCCGTTTTCAACATAAATTAAAATTAGATTTTTAAATTTTATTTGTGTTTTCATGAAATCTACATACAGGTTAACCAGTGATTTTTAGTTTACGAGTTTAACATATCTTATCATAGTAAGTGCTCATTTCAAGGATGTGATATCATGAAGTTTGTAAAAATATACTAAAAATTGAAATATTTTCTTAATTTTTAATATAAAATATAACATTTTTCAAAAAAAGATGCGTTTTGGCATCTAATTTTCTAAATATGGCTTTAAATATTTTCCAGTATAACTATTCGGAACTTTTACTATTTCTTCTGGTGTTCCTTCGGCAATTATTGTTCCGCCAGCGTCGCCACCTTCTGGGCCTAGGTCAATTATATGATCTGCGACTTTTATGACGTCTAAGTTGTGCTCAATAACAAGTACGGTATCACCACCGTCAACTATTCTATTTAGTATTACTAATAGTTTTTTGATGTCATCGATGTGCAGTCCAGTGGTTGGTTCATCAAGGATGAATAAGCTTTTGCCTGTTGGCTTTTTTTGAAGTTCTTTTGCTAGTTTTATTCTAGCGGCTTCTCCACCTGATAATGTTGGGGCACTTTGGCCTAATTTAATATATGACAAGCCGACATCTTTAAGCATTTGCAGTTTTGTTTTTATTTTAGGTATGTTATCAAAAAATTCTAAAGCTTCTTCAACAGTCATTTCTAAAACTTCATAGATGTTTTTGCCTTTATACTTTATCTGAAGGGTTTCACTATTATATCTTGTGCCATGACATACTTCACATGGTACATATACATCTGGTAGGAAATGCATTTCTATTTTTTTCACTCCATCACCCCAGCAGGCTTCACACCTTCCACCTTTGACATTAAATGAAAATCGTCCTTTATCATATCCATGCATTTTGGCTTCTTTTGTTTCGGTAAATACATCTCTTATGTCGTCAAATACGCCGGTATATGTAGCGGGGTTACTTCTTGGAGTTCTACCAATTGGTGTTTGTGATATGTCTACTATTTTGTCGATGTTTTCTAATCCTTTGATACTTTTATATTCACCGGGTTTATCTTTACTTTTGTATAGATTATTTGAGATTATTTTGTAAAGTATTTCATTTATTAAGGTTGATTTTCCACTTCCTGATACGCCCGTTACACATATGAATTTTCCTAATGGGAATTTTACTTTGATGTTTTTTAGGTTGTTTTCTTTAGCACCTGTTATTTCGATATATTTTTTATTGCCTTTTCTTCTTTGTTTTGGCACTTCTATTTTTAGTTTTCCTGTTAGGTATTTTCCAGTTAAACTGTTTTCGTTTTCCATAACTTCTTTTGGCGTTCCTTCGGCTACTACTGTTCCTCCATGAACACCGGCAGCTGGGCCAATATCAACTAGATAATCGGCGGCAAGCATGGTGTCGGTGTCGTGCTCGACAACTATCAAGGTATTACCTAAATCACGCATTTCTAATAAAGAATTTATTAATCTTTGATTGTCTCTTTGGTGAAGTCCTATACTTGGTTCGTCTAGAACGTATAATACTCCAGTTAATCTTGAACCTATTTGGGTTGCTAGTCTTATTCTTTGGGCTTCTCCGCCGGATAATGTTTTAGCTTCCCGTGCTAGGGTTAAATATTCTAGTCCAACATTTATTAGAAAGCTTAATCTTGAATTTATTTCTTTAATGATTAGATTTGATATTTCTTTTTCGGTTTGTGTTAGTTTAAGGTTTGTTAAAAATTCGTATAGTTTTTTGATACTCATTTCGGTCGCTTCATAGATGTTTTTACCACCAATTAATACGGATAATACGCCTTCATTTAATCTTGCTCCATGACATTTTTCGCATTTTAATTCTGTCATGTAGTTTTCTATCCACTGCCTTATCCAGGTGCTTTTGGTTTCCATGTATCTTCTTTCTAGGTTGGTGATTATTCCTTCAAAAAATCCTTTAGTGGTTCTTGTGTTACCGGTTTTTGAGGTATAGTTGAATGTTAAAATAGCGGTAGAACCGTAAAAAATGATATTGGTTTCTTCTTTGGTTAGCTTTTCAAAAGGTTTATTCATATCGATATTATGATAGTGGCAAGCGGTTTCTAGGTTGGTATATGTGATATTATTGTCGTCGGTTACAACAGCTATTGCACCTTCATTTATACTTAATTTTTTATTTGGAACGATTAGGTCTTCATCTATTTTATATTTGATACCTAAACCTTTACATTCTGGGCAGGCTCCCCATGGGGCATTAAAGGAAAACATTCTAGGTTCAAGTTCTGGAAGTGAGAAGTCGCATTCTGGACAGGCATAATTTTCACTGAGTAACATTTTTTCTTTGCCGATAACATCTATTAATACTTTTCCTTTACCAAGTTTAGTTGCAGTTTCCATACTTTCGTATAGACGGCTTCTGATACCTTCTTTGATGATCAATCTATCTATTACGACATCTATATTGTGTTTTTTATTTTTTTCTAAGGTAATTTCTTCTGAAAGTTCGTGCTCTTCATTATCTATTATTACACGGACGTATCCATCTTTTTTTAAATCTTCTAGTAAATCTTTATGGGTACCTTTTTCACCAGAAATTATTGGTGCTAGAACTTTTATTTTTGTGTTTTCTTCTAAGTGTAACACGTCGTTTACCATTTCTTCTACACTTTGACTACTGATTGGAATATGGTGTTTTGGACAGTATGGCACACCTATTTTGGCATATAAAAGTCTTAGGTAATCATATATTTCGGTTACTGTTCCAACTGTACTGCTTGGATTTTTATTGGTTGTTTTTTGATCAATGCTAATTGCTGGAGATAAACCTTCGATACTGTCCACATCTGGTTTTTCACTACCACCTAAAAATTGTCTAGCATATGCACTTAAGCTTTCAATGTATCTTCTTTGTCCTTCGGCATAAATTGTGTCAAAAGCAAGTGAACTTTTTCCACTTCCTGATACACCAGTCATAACGATTAATTTATTTTTTGGTAAGGTGATGTTTATATTTTTTAAGTTATTTTCTCTGGCTCCTTTAATTACTATACTATCCATATATTTTACACTTCCTTTTTTGTTTTTGAAACTTTTCTTTTTATTTGCATGATAGATTAAATGTATTTCAATTTGAAAATCGTTTTTTTAGCATTGTTTCGATTATTTCTTTTCTTTCTGTTATTTTGATGATTTTTATTTTTTTGGTAGACGCACTATCATAATATCCGAAGTATTCGTCTTTATAACAAGTGCTTTTGCCGAAACCTATTACTTTGGTTAGAATACTTTTTCTTTATTAAAAATATCTGAAGCAGTCTTCCATGTTTGAGCACATGTGAAAACCATTGCTGCTACTTCCCTATTTGATTTTTCCTTCTACTTCATATATTTTTCCGATTTCAAATTTTTGACTATATCTATTGGTTAAATTTTGATTGAATGTTTTATAACTAACTTTAATTTCATGCACATCACTTTAGCTATTATAACACGTTTTTGGAGAAAATATATTTGAAAAATCCAGTTTTATCTGGATTTAGTCTTTTGGATTAAATATAAGTGAGAAAATAAAGGCAAAAATGATGGCAGCAGCTATTCCTGATGAGGTTAAACTGAGCGTTCCTGAAAAAAGTCCTAGCAAACCATTTTGAGTATATTGTTGCATAGCTCCATGGGTTAGCATGTGACCAAAACTGGTTATCGGAACTAAAGCACCTCCTCCTGCCCAATTTATTATTTTATCATATATATTAAAGGTATCTAGGAATGTTCCTATTATGACAAATATGACGGTTATGTGACCTGGGGTTAGTTTTGTTTTATCAAGTGTTATTTGTGCTATAGTGCATATTAGCCCAGCAAATAAAAATGAATTTAAGTATATCATTATATGGCCTCCAAGCTAACGGCGTGAGCGACTGAGGGGATTGTTTGTTTTTGATTTACGAGTGTTTGATTCATTAAAGCACCTGTCGCAATTAATAATACTTTGGTTATTTCTTTGTTTTTCATTTTTTTAAATATATAGCTGTAGGTTACTAAAGGAGCACATGCTGGTCCTGATGCTCCTGCACCGACTTTTTTTAAATTATAAAGTAATACTCCAGTATCTTCATATTTGTCTAAGGTTATATTATATTTTTCTTTAATGTATGTTTTTAATATTTGTTTGCCATATATTCCGAGATCTCCAGTGAGCACTAAATCATAATAATCTATTTCTCTTTTTTTGTCTTTTAGGTGGTTATAAATTGTTTCAGCGGCAGCTTTAGCCATAACTGCTCCCATGTGGTAGACGTCTTTAATATTTGAGTCAATGACTTTACCAATTGTTCCACTTTCTATTTTTATTCCTTTTTTTTCGTTTGTGATTAATGCGGCGGCTGAACCTGTGCTGGTGAAGGTGGATGTTTTTGGTTTGGGTCCGCCATATTCAACGGGGTATCTAAATTGTTTTTCGGCAGCATTATTATGGGATGATGTGATTGTTATGACTTTTCCGTTTGTATTTTCAATTAATAATGCTGATATTATTAAGCCTAGTGTACTTGTGGCACAGGCGGCATATATTCCTATTAAACTAGTGTCATAGCTTTTTGCCATATAATTTGTGGCAACTATTTGATTTAATAGGTCTCCTCCTATTATTGTTTTGATTTGTTTTCTATTTGTCATTGATTTACTTAAAAGCATTTCTATGGCGTCTTTTTGGGATTTTATTTCGGCAAGTTCCCATGTTTTTTGATTAAAGTATAGATCATTATAACTGTAATCAAAGTAGTTTTTTAATGGTCCTTTAGCTTCATATGGGCCGGTTATGGTGGCGGTTTCATTGATGTATACGTTTTCAAAGTTTAAGGTCATAGGTGAAGCACCACCCTAATTAAGCTGAAGGTGAAACTGCTTATTATTCCAAATATGATAACTGCTCCTGATAGTTTTAACATATTTGTGCCTATTCCAGCTACTAAGCCTTCTTTTTTATATTCTAAGGCGGATGACATAGTGGCGTGTGCAAAACCGGTTATGGGTATTATTAGCCCGCATTTACAGAATTTTACCCATTTATCGAAAAAACCTAGTGCTGTTAAAAGGCAACTAAAAAAAATTAATGTTATTATCATACAGATTGTGGCTTCTTTTGTTTCAATATTAAATGATGTGTATAAATCTATTAATGCCTGGCCGATTATTCCCATGATGCCACCTGTGATAAAAGCGATTATACTATTTTTTAATATATCTTCTTTTGGGGTGTTTTGTTTTACTATTTTTTGATAATCCATTTTTTTACCTCCATTTTTATTATGGAAGTTTTTAATTTTTTATGCAAAAAAATTGCTTTATGAGCAACTTTTCTGATATTTATATGTGTATCTACCTTCTATATTAGTGATGATGATTGTTCCTTCAAAATATTCAAATTTTTCGTCTTCTTTTTCGCTATCTTTTTGATATTTGGGATTTTTTATGCCATTTTTATCCAGTAAGCCTGATGTTTGCAATTCTGATACAGTAACACACAGTTTTTCATTTGTATTTGGTAGTTTGTTTGGGTTTTTAGACATGTATGTTCTGGCGGTTTCTTCTATTGTTTTTATTTGACTTTGGTAGGCGTTTTCTCTGGATGTTTGTAGCATATTATTAACTGCTGGGGTTGCTACTGCAGCGATAACTCCTAAAAGAGCAATAACAAATAACAATTCGATTAATGTAAATCCTTTTTTCATACTCTTCACCTATTTTTAATTATAGGTTAGATTTAGGCTATTGTCAAAGTGTTTTTTTTAATTTTGTTAATACTTTGTTTTCTCTCCTTGATACATCTACTTGAGTTATACCTATTTCTTCGGCTACTTTTGTTTGAGACAGACCTTTGATGTATCTACTATACATGATTGTTCTTTCTGGCTCTTTTAGTTTTTCTAGTTCTGTTTTTAAGGCGATTAATGTATCATAATCGGTTTTGTTTCCAATACTATCGTATAAAGATATATCGTCATATATAGGAATATCTAAGCTTAAGCAGTCTGTTTCATATGAGATTATGCTTTCTAAATTTTCTTCAGTTATTTCTAGGTATTCGGCGAGTTCTTTATTTGTAGGGATACGCATTAAAATTTGTGTTAAATAAATTTTTGCTTTTTCTATTTTTCTTTGCATTTTTATTATTTCTCTACTTAATTTGACGGTTTTATCTTCATTTACATATTTATATATGGCACCCATGATGTATGTGTAGGCGTAGCTGGTGAATTTGACGTTTTTTGTTTCATCATAGTTTTTATATGCTTCTATCATGCCGATACAGCCAACTTGGAATAAATCGTCTGTGTTTTGGTTTGTTTTGAATTTGTTTACGATACTGTAAATTAGTCCTTCATTTTCCATGATTATTTTGGTTAGTTCATTCATTTTTTCTCCTTTTTGTTCAATATCATCACCTTTTTTAATTTAGCACTTTTTCTTTTTTATTTGTGGTTTTCGACAAAACTAGAATTTTTATGTGAAAAAACCTTATCAATTTGATAAAGCTTTCTTTATTGGACGTGATTATAGGTAATCACCTTACCGATTTAAAATTTGTGACATTTTCAGGTAGTTTCCTACTCCTTGTTTTCTAATTTTACTAATACTTCTCTTGGTTTTGAGCCGTTTGATGGACCAATTATGCCTCTTTCTTCTAATAGGTCTATACATCTAGCTGCTCTATTATAACCTAATCTAAATCGTCTTTGGAGTAATGAGGCACTGGCTTTTCCTTGACTTATTACGAATTCGACAATTTCATTATAAAGTGGTTCTTCATAATCATCGCTTTCGGTCATGGTGGTTGCACCTTTATCTTCTTCTGATACTGTTAAATTATTATCGTATGAAGCTTTTTGCTGGGATATTGTATAATCTACGATTGTTTTTATTTCGTCGTCACTTACAAAGTTTCCTTGAACTCTTATTGGTATGCTTTCGCCTTGTGGTAAAAATAGCATATCTCCTTTTCCAAGTAGTTTTTCGGCTCCACTCATATCTAATATGGTACGTGAATCGATGCTGCTAGATACGGCAAACGATATTCTTGATGGAATATTTGCTTTTACTACTCCGGTGATGACGTCAGTACTTGGTCTTTGGGTTGCAACTATTAGGTGTATTCCGGCGGCTCTGGCCATTTGGGTTATTCGCATGATGGAGTCTTCTACTTCTTTGGCAGCGACTAGCATTAAGTCTGCAAGTTCGTCAATAATAACGACAATATATGGTATTTTTTTTATCTGTTCATCTTCACTTAAGCTTTCGTTTTTCTTTTCAATGTAGGCGTTATAACCGGCAATGTTTTTTGTTTTTGATGCTTCAAATAAGTCGTATCTATCTTCCATTATTTTTACAATCTTTTGAAGTACTATGTTGGCTTTTTTAGGGTCGGTGACAACGGGTGTGAGTAAATGAGGTACGCCATTATACATTGAAAGTTCTACTTTTTTAGGGTCTACTAAAACTAGTTTTACTTCGTCTGGTTTTGAACGCATAAGTAAGGAACATATCATACTGTTGATGCAAACCGATTTTCCAGAGCCGGTTGATCCGGCTACTAATAGGTGTGGTGTTTTGTCTATTTCACACCATACAGGATTACCCATGATACTTTTACCTAGGGCGGCTAGAAGCTTGCTGTTTTCTTTTTCTTTTGGTACGGCTTCAAGTATTTCTCTTATGGCAACTGGTGTTACTACTTTATTAGGAAGCTCTACTCCGACTGTTTTTTTACCTGGAATTGGGGCTTGGATACGTACGTCTTTGGCACCTAGTTCTAGGGCTATTTCTTTATTTAAAGCAGTTATTTTAGATAGTCTTGTACCTGATTTTATTTCTAATTCGTACTGAGTTACTGCAGGTCCAATATTGGCGGCAACAACTTTCACTTCGACACCAAAATCTGATGTTACTTTTTCAAGTTCAGTGACAGATTCTTTTATGGCATCTTGATTTGCTTTTACGGCATCTTTTTTGATTTTAGGTTTGCTTAATAAGTTTATTGATGGAAGAGTGTAACCATTTGGGTTTACTTCTTGATTTTCCTCTGAAATTTCTGGCTTTATTTCTTGCTCTACTGTTTTTTCTGGGGTGTGCATTTCTATTGATTTTTCTTCTTTAGGTTCTTTGGTTAAATCATCTATAGAGGAAATGATTACTTTACTATCTTTTTCTTCTTCAAATTTTTCTTCAGCTTTTTTAGCTGCCTTGGCAGCCTTAAGATCTATTTTAACTTCTTTAGCTTTATTTAATTTTTCTTTAACACTTGTTATGGCATCATATATTGATATTCCAGTAAACATGATGATTCCGCATATTATTAGAGCAAAACATACTACTTTTGTACCTTCTAAGGTAAGTAAGCTTACGCCTGCTGAGGCAAATATTGCACCAATTATTCCGCCTCCAGCTATTTCATTTGTACCTTTGACAAAACCCATGATGTTATTTACTGTTTCGATTAGTACACTGTAAAATTCGGTTCCTTTTTCATTTAGTTTGACGATAAATTCGGTGTGTGAAAGGATTAAAATACCGATTATTAAAATATACAGTCCAACTAGTCTTGATGTTAATAAATCCGGTTTTTCTCTTTTTATTATCATGTATATTCCACATAGCCCTACTCCAATTATTGGAAGAATATACCATGCACCAGCTATAAACGCGGCAAAGCCTTTAATTACGCTTGAGGCTATTCCAAAAGGGCAACAACCGATTATGGATATTAGTATTAAAAATATTCCCTTTAGTTCTACGCTGTAGGAAGGGGCCTGTTTTTTTTCTTTTCTTTTTTTCTTTTTTGCCATTGTTATCCACTCCATTTTCTTAGCTTAGTATATCATATTTTGGGGCCTTTTTGATTTTTTTTAGTTTATTTTACAGTTAAAAGACTACTTTTCGGTAGCCTTAATTGCTTTTTTCCTAGATAAGTTTAGTCTTCCTTTTTTGTCATAGCCTAAAGATATTACTTGCACTATGTCACCTACTTTAACGATGTCGCTTGGTTTTTCGACTCTTTTTGTATCAAGTTCTGATACATGGACTAGTCCTTCACAACCTTTCCAAAGTTCGACAAAGCAGCCGAATTCTTCCACTTTAGTTACAACTGCATTATAAATTACGCCTTCTTCAACTTCTCTTGCTAGTTCTTTTATCCAGTTTGCGGTTTTTTCAATGACATCTTTATCAGTGTGATAAATAACTACTCTTCCATCGTCTTCTAAATCTACTTTAACAGCGTTTATATCATTAACACTTTTGACATTACTAGATTCTAAAATTATTTTAGTTATCATGTCTCCGCCTTTGCCGATAACATCTTTTATTTTATCTGGGTTTATCATAAATGTTTCTACTTTTGGTGCGTATTTACTTACTTCTTTTCTTGGTTCTTTTATGGTATCTGTGATAACTTTTAATATTTGCATTCTAGCTTTTTTGGCTTGATATAAAGCTTCTTTTAGAATTTCTCTATTTACACCTTTGATTTTTATATCCATTTGCAGAGCACATATACCTTCTTTTGTTCCAGCTACTTTGAAGTCCATATCTCCTAGGTGGTCTTCCATACCTTGAATATCGGTTAATATTTGGTATTTATCTTTACTCGTGATAAGTCCCATAGCTATTCCGGCAACGGGT
>CAKPAT010000024.1 GCA_934133155.1 uncultured Bacilli bacterium | reverse complement strand
CAAATAAGGGATAGTCTCATTTAAAACCAAACTATAATTTTTATTCATAAAACTACCACCAGTATCAATTAAAATATTTTTACCACCCATTTTAATAAAAGTACTGTCACCTTGACCAACATTTAAAAAACTCACCTTAAGTCTAGCATCAAAATCATAAACAAAATGATGGAAAATAAATACAAAAACTAAAATAAACAAATAATAATACTTCTTCAAAACGCATTTCTTCAATACAAAATATACAATAAAAAAATAAAACAAAATAAAAAACGAAATATAAGGGAAACTAATATCAAAAAAATCAAATAAAGAAACTTTAAAAGATAAACTTTCCAAAAAAGAAGTAACATAGTCTAAAATAAAATCAAAAGGTTTAAAAACAAAGCAAATTAAAACTAAAGGATAAATTATCATCAAAACCAAAGGCGTAAAAATAACGCTTAAAAAAGGTGATAAAAAATTAACATGATAAAAATTAGAAACAATAACCGGAAAAGATGCAAAAAAAGAAATTAAAGAAATCGTAAAAGTCTTTTTAAAATATCCATCAAACCTATTAATAAGTGTGCTAAATAAAATTAAATAAAAAGTAACCACAAAAGAAAGCACAAATCCCATATTAAACACATAACAAGGATTAAAAATAAGTAAAATACTTAAAATAAAAAGTAAAATATAAATAGAATTTATCTTAAAACCTGTATATTTATTTAAAGTAATCAAAATAAAAAACAAAGACGCTCTAATAATAGATGGCAAAAAACCAGTTAAAAAAATATAAAATAAAAGAAATAAACAAACAAAAAAATAACTCTTACCTTTACTAAAAAAAAATCCTAATATAAAAAGCAAAATACCCGACAAAATCGTAATATTCATACCCGATATAGCAAACAAATAACTAAGCCCATTTGCCTGATAACTATTTAAAACATCACTATCCATAAAAGATTTATCGCCTAAAATAAAAGCCTGCATATAATCACTACTTTTAAAAGAAGATAAATAATCATATAATGCATTTTTAATAAAATAAATCTTATTAACCCCCAAAACTGAAACATCAGATGCATAAAACACCCTATAAACGCCTAAACTAAGTAAATACTTTCTATAATTAAATAAATGTGGCATCCTATTTTCGGGTGGAATATCTATCTCACCATAAGCCTTAATATAAGCTCCATAAACACATTTAAAAGGTTTATCAATATAAACTAAAACATTCTCTAAACCTTTAATAATAACCTTAACCTTATCTTCTTTCAAGCTGCACGAAATAACCTCACCAGAAATACTTTCGCCATTATAAATACTGCTAGGATACTTATTATAATGATAAAGTACATTAATAAAACCAAAACAAAGTAAAATAAAACATAAAACCTTAAACAGTAATATAATCTTTAATCTTCTCAAAAGCACTATCTCCTATCCCAGATACATTCTTAATATCTGAAATATCCTCAAAAGGGCCATTTTCTTCCCTATATTTAATAATAGCTGAAGCCTTACTTTCACCAACCCCATTTAAAAGCATAAGTTCCTCTAAAGTAGCTGTATTAATATTAATCTTTGAAGTCTCCAAATCATTTTCCCTAATCTCCGCTTTCTTATCATTATCACAAACACAAACTTCGCACTTCAAATCATCCTTAATCTCATCCTTGTTATAAACAATAATAACCATTTCATCAGTAAGTTTTTTACTCAAATTAATCTTACTAGTATCACCTTTATCCGTAAGACCTCCCGCCTTATTAATCGCATCATTAACCGTATTATCTGAAGTAAACTCATAAACTCCAGGACTATTAACTTCACCCTTAATATCAACTAAAACATTTGAACTTTTAGATACTTCTTCCTTAGAAACATCTTTATTCAAATCCTCTTCTAAAACCTCTTCTTCAAATTCAGTATTACTAGTAGTAACGATAATTACAATAATAGTTAAAATCAAAAAACAAACACTAAAAATTTTACCTTTATTCTTCTTTAAAAAATACATAACTTCACCTCATATGAAACATACAAGAAAAAAATAAAATTTCCTTTAAAAAAAGATAAAAATTTATTCAATCTTTACCTTTTGTGTCTTACTTTCAATATTAACCCTTTGAACCATCGCTAAAGCGGCAAGTAATGACAAAACAAAACTACCACCATAACTCAAAAACGGAAGTGGTACACCAGTCAAAGGAATAAGCCCCAGCATACCTCCTAAATTAATAAAAATATGAGCAAAAATATAACAACACACGCCCAAACAAATATACCTACCACGAAGCGTACTAGCCCGAGACGAAATAACCGAAATACGGTATAAAACAATAATATAAGCAATAAAAATAAACACACATCGCCAAATACCATACTCTTCTGCAATAATCGCAAAAGCAGAATCTGTATGAGGCTCTGGAATATAAGAATATTTCTGCTTACTCTTACCGATACCAAGTCCCCAAAAGCCACCATTATTTACTGCAATAATACTATTGCACACTTGGTAACCACCATTTTCATAATTACCGCAAGGATCTAAATAAGACGTAAACCTTTCGATTCTCTTATCATTTAAAATATAACCCTGTACTTGATACAAAACAAAAGCACCAACTAATCCTAAACCCAAAAGTCCTAAAAACATCTTAAACTTATCTTTTTTCAAAATAGGACTAAATAAAAGCATCATGCAAATAATAAATAAAACAATAAGCAAAGTTCCAAAATCTTTTTGTACTACAATAATAACCGGAATAATAAGTGAAACACCAATAATAAAAGCAATCATTCCAAAATGTTTAATATTAACGGTTCTAAGTTTCCTATAATACTTCTCAAAAAGTAAAGCCAAAAGTGCAATAATAATCGGTTTAGAAATTTCACTAGGTTGAATTTTAATAACCTTCAAATCAATCCAATTTCTAGAACCACTAAGTTCATCATAAGTTAAAGCCCACAAATTAAGAAAAATTGCCACTATAAACAAAAACGGAATAATCACCTTATAATACTTCGTATCAGTTTTAATAATAATAAAACTTAAAACAAGACCAACTAAAATAAACAAAAGCTGCCTATAAAAATAGTAATAAATAGAGACATCATAATTAACAACAGCTGCTCTAGAAGAGGCCGTCACAATATTTAAAAGGCCAAATATAAAAAGAGCTGAAGAAAAAAACAAAAGAGTCTTATCTAAATTCTTAAACAAATTAACAAAATCCTTCATTATAACGCCTCCTATCTTTAATAATCATAACACATAATTAATTTTTTTTAAAGAAAAGAAGTAAAAGGCATGTAAAAGACCTTACACATTCGTAAGGTCTTTACTAGTTACTACCATAAGCACGGGCACCAATAATAATTACAAGTAAAATGAAAAGCACAAGAACTATCGCAGCACCATAACCATTGCCATATCCACCGCCGTAATATGGAGTACCACCGCCACAGCCGTAACCTTGATAACCACCATAGTAATACATATAATACCTCCTATTCTAATAATAGTTTATGAACATAAAATAAAAGGTATATAAGAAATACCTAGAAATCAAATTTTTTTACTATCACCAGTTTTATAATCAATATAAATTCCGTCCTGGACATTATAAACAAAAACATTAAACATAATCTCATCATCTTCTAAAGAAAGTCCCTCCATAATAACCCCTTTAGCAAGTAAATTGTCACCCTCAAAAATAGGAGTTACCTTATACAAAACATGATGATTAGTATTTTTAACATAATCTGCTACCTTATTTTCAAATTCCAGCATCGTATCCGCATTCATATGTCTCGTACACGTAATCAAATTTTTCTCATTCGCATTTTCACCAGAAAGCTGATAGCCAATCAAATGACATCTATTATATAAATATTTACCATTCACATTATCATACTTCACCGTATGCCAACCAGAAGGTTTAATCATACCAATAGAGCCTCTTTTTTCAGTAGGCATAATTTCCTTACTAATATTCGCATAAGCGGCGCCACATCTACCTAAACTATCCAAATCACTATAACTTTCAAAAGACTTATCACCATCACTTTTAGAAAGATTAGGTACATTATTATTTAAAACAATATAATCCTTACCACTATAATCAGGTATATTTTCTATACTATAACTTGTTTCATTTAAAGAAGCATCACTTGCACTAATACCACAATCATATAAATATCCTGTAAACAAAAGTAAAATTGTCGGAATTAATAAAACAAACTTCCTCATACCATCACCTATAATATATTATAACAAAAAAATAGTCATTTGACTATTTTTTAGAAGTTCTAATGCGAGCAGACGCTCTTTCAATAGAAGCTTTAAGTTCAGTTTGCCTACCTTGATCAAGTTTCTTACTGTCAAGTTCTTCTTCAGCAATCCTTTTAGCCTTAATAGCTTCTTCAGCATTAATATCATTAGACCAATCAGCTAAATCAGTAACAGCAGAAACCTTTTTATCAGTTATCTCAATAAAACCTTCGCTAATAAAAGCATACTTTACATCATTATCTTTTTTTATCTCCAAAGTACAAGGCTTATTAGCAACTAAAACAGGAGCATGATTAGCCATAATACCCATTTCACCATCTAAAGCCGCAAAACTAATGAAATTAACCTCATCTTGATAAAATATACCAGTAGGCGTAACAACTTCAAAATTGAATGTTTTATTCATAAAAATCACCTATTCCATAGTTTTTGCTTTTTCAATAACATCGTCGATAGTACCAACCATAAAGAAAGCATCTTCAGGATAATCATCCATATTACCAGAGATAATCTCCTTAAATCCTCTTATAGTCTCACTAACAGGAACATACTTACCAGGAATACCAGTAAACTGTTCACCAACAAAGAATGGTTGAGAAAGAAACTTTTGAATTTTACGTGCTCTATAAACAATCTTTTTATCATCATCAGAAAGTTCATCCATACCTAAAATTGCGATAATATCTTGAAGTTCCTTATACTTTTGTAAAATCTCTTGAACCTTACGAGCAACCTCATAATGCTCTTCGCCAACAATCTCTGGATCCATAATTCTTGAAGAAGACTCTAATGGGTCAACAGCTGGATAAATACCAAGTTCCGCAATAGACCTAGATAAAGCTGTAACTGCATCTAAATGTGCAAAAGTAGTTGCAGGAGCTGGATCAGTATAATCGTCAACAGGAACATAAACAGCTTGAATAGAAGTTATAGAACCATTTTTAGTAGAAGTAAGTCTCTCCTGTAAAGCACCAACATCAGTAGCAAGTGTAGGTTGATAACCAACCGCAGAAGGTATACGTCCTAAAAGAGTAGAAACCTCAGAACCAGCTTGAATAAAACGGAAAATATTATCAACAAAAAGTAATACATCTTGATGTTTAACATCTCTAAAATATTCAGCCATAGTAAGACCAGTTAAAGCAACACGCATTCTTGCTCCAGGTGGTTCATTCATTTGACCAAACACTAAAGCAGTCTTATTAATAACGCCAGATTCAGCCATTTCACCAATTAAATCATTACCTTCTCTTGATCTTTCACCTACACCAGTAAATACAGAATAACCACCATGTTGATTAGCAATACTACTAATAAGTTCTTGGATTAAAACTGTTTTACCAACACCGGCACCTCCAAATAGACCAATCTTACCACCTTTAGCATAGGGTGCAAGTAAATCAATAACCTTAATACCAGTTTCAAACATCTCTGTAACTGGCTTTTGCATAGCAAACTCTGGAGCATCACGATGGATAGGCCATTTTTCAGGAGCATTAACCTCTCCCTTACCATCAATAGTCTCTCCTAAAATATTAAAAACTCTACCTAAAACTTCTTCACCAACAGGGGTACTAATAGGAGCACCAGTATCGATAGCCTTCATACCTCTTTGAAGACCATCAGTAGAAGACATCGCAACACACCTAACAGTATCATTACCTAAATGTTTCATAACTTCAGCAACAATCTTACCGCCATTAAAAGGAATATCAATCGCATTATATATATTAGGTAGTTTATCACTATCAAACTTAACGTCTAAAACAGCACCGTTAATTTGAGAAACTTTTCCTTCGTTCATATTTTCATCCTTTCTAATTCGTATTCATAGCTCCGCCAATAATCTCTGTAATCTCTTGCGTAATAGATTGCTGACGAGCTCTATTATAATCAAGGGTTAATTTTTTTGAAACCTTTTCCGCATTAGTAGTTGCATTGTCCATCGCCGTCATACGAGCAAAATGTTCACTGACAAACGACTCAACCATTCCACCATAAAGCACACCCTTTAAATATTGATTTGTTAATCTTTCAAAAACAATCTCAGGTGAAGGATCAAAATCTAAAACATCACTCATACCATTTTCCTTAACTTTAAAATCTCTAATCTGTAAAGGAAGTAAATTAATAGTATGAGGAATTAAACTCATTGCACCTTCCATTTCTGTATAAATAAGTTTAAGTTCATCGATTTGACCCTCTTTAAATAACTTAAGCATATACTTAGCAATTTCACCAGCTGTAATTGTCGTGACAGAATAATTATTAACACCTATTTCAGTATTAACATTATAACCATTTTTAATCATTTGATTTTTAATAACATTACCAATAGGAAAAACAACACTACCATCTTTATTAATTTCACTCATAGCTTTTTTAATAATGTTAGTATTATAACCACCATTTAAACCACTATCAGACGAAATAACAATATAAGCAACCTTTCTTTTTTCCTTATTTTCTCTCTTATCAAAATAAATTAAAGGCATTTCCGGACTATTTTGCATAATATCAACCATTACTTCTTGAATATGTTTGAAAAATGGAAGTGTTCTCTCATGCATCTCTCTAGCTTTCTTAAGTTTAGAGGCAGCAATAAGTTTCATTGCCTTAGTAATCTTCTTAGTGCCTTCAACACCTCTAATCCTAAGCTTGATCTCTCTTGTATTAGCCATAGTTCACCGCCTTCTATATATTAAAAATCTTTTTATATTCTAAGATAGCATTTTTAATCTTATCTTCTAAATCTTTATCAAGATTTTTCTTAGTACGAATTTCTTCATATATATCTGGGTGCTTTTCTTCAACATATTCAAGTAAACCTTTGTTAAAACTTCTTACCTTTTTAACATCAATATCAATCAAATATTCATGAACGCCCGCGTAAAGCATAACAACCTGTTTAGCAACATCCAAAGTTTTATATTGAGGCTGTTTTAAAAGTTCCAAAATTCTTTCACCTTGCATAAGCTTATTTTGTGTAGCTTTATCAAGTTCAGAACCAAACTGAGCAAATGAAGCAAGCTCACGATACTGTGCTAAATCAATTCTTATTCTTCCAGATAATTTCTTCATTGCTTTAATTTGTGCAGAACCACCAACACGTGAAACAGAAAGTCCCGCATTAACAGCTGGTCTTTGACCACTGAAGAAAAGTTCACTTTCCAAATAAATTTGACCGTCAGTTATCGAAATAACATTAGTAGGAATATACGCAGAAACATCACCTGCTAAAGTTTCAATAATAGGAAGTGCTGTAATAGAGCCACCACCATGTTCATCATCAAGCTTAGCTGCTCTTTCAAGAAGTCTAGAATGTAAATAAAATACATCTCCTGGATAAGCTTCACGTCCAGGTGAACGTCTAAGTAAAAGAGACATCGCACGGTAAGCCTGTGCATGTTTAGATAGATCATCATAAACAACCAAAACATCTTTACCTTGATACATAAAATATTCAGCAATAGCTGCACCAGCATAAGGTGCTAAATATTGAACTGGTGAAGATTCAGAAGCATTAGCAGAAACAACAATACTGTAATCCATAGCACCATTTTTCTTTAAAGTTTCCACAACACCAGCAATTGATGAAGCTTTTTGGCCAATAGCTACATAAATACAAATAACATTTTGACCTTTTTGATTAATAATCGTATCAACTGCAATAGCAGTCTTACCAGTTTGACGGTCACCTATAATAAGTTCCCTCTGGCCTCTTCCAATTGGAACCATTGAATCAATCGCAATAATACCAGTTTGAAGTGGTGTATCAACAGACTTTCTCACCATAACATTAGGTGCTAAATATTCAACATCACGATATTCAGTAATTTTATAAGGTTCTTTACCATCTAAAACCTCACCAAGTGGATTAACAACGCGTCCAATAATCCCGTCGCCAACACCAATACTTACCTTTCTGCCTGTTCTTTTAGCAATACTACCTTCCTTAATCTTCGTATCACCACCAAGTAAAACGCAGCCAACACTTTCTTCTTCCAAATTCATAGCCATACCATGAACACCATTACCAAAGTCAATAAGTTCACCAGCCATACAATTATTAAGACCATAAATCTTAACAATTCCATCACCAGTTTCGACAACATAGCCTACCTCATCAACCTTGACTTTATCATCATAATCGCTTATTTTTTTTCTAATTATATCACTAATTTCTTCTGGTTTTATAAGCACTTTAATACCCTCCTTATAACATCTCGTTTAATTTGGTTCTAATAGTACCGTCATAGACTACGCCATTAACAGTAACTTTTACCCCACCAATTAAAGACTTATCAATTACTTCCTTATAAGTAACTTCACTCGCTTGATATAGACCTTTATACTTTTCTAAAATTTTGCTAATATCCTCTTCGCTTAATTTTAAAGGAGAAGATATAAGAACATTTAATATCTTATTTTCTTTATCAAACATTTCTTCATACTTTTCAGCAATTTCACCTATTAAAGAAAATCTTTCTTCTTTAACAAGTAAATTTAAAAATCTTTCAAAAAGTTCATTTGGTTTTAAAATTTCATAAATAACAGATAACTTTTCTTCATTTTTAATTCTAGGACTATTCATCATAGACTTAAAATCAGTCATTTCATAAATTTTACTCAAATCCTTTAAATAGGAAAGAATAACCTTCTTATCTTGAGATTCTAAAAACAAACTTTCCGCATAACGATTACTTAAATTTTCCATAAGTCACCTACTTTTCTTTAATGAAGTTTTCTATAAGTTCTTTATTGGTTTTTTCATCTAAATTTTTATTTAAGATTTTTTCACTAGCCTCTAAAACAAGATCAGAAATCTCTGCTTTAAGTCCAGCAACAAGTTGTTCTTTCTCAACTTGTAATTCACTTCTAGTATTGGCAATAATAACTTCAGAATCCTTTTTAGCTTTTTCAATAACTGCATCATATTCCTTTTGTGCTTTAACTTTATAAGTATTCATTAAAGCTATGCCTTCTTCTTTTATTTCTTTCATTCTCGCTTGATGATCTTGTTCCATACTTTCGACTTTCTTTTTAGCTTCTGCAGCCATATCTAAAGCCTCTTTAATTTTATTAGTACGGTTTTCCATATACTTGCTGACAGGTTTAAATAATAATTTTTTAAGCACAAAATACAAGATTAAGATATTAAAAACTGTAAGAAAAAGTGTCGTGAAAAATTCTTTATTTATTTCTATCATATTTTAACTCCATTTCTATAAAGGCTTTCAACGCATAAAACTTCAAGCGTACAATAAACTTGAAGTTTCAGGGTTAACTATTTTATATTTTACCAATAATCATTATAGCGATAACCAATCCATAAATAGCTGTTGCTTCAGCTAAGGCAGCTCCTAAAAGTAGAACTGTTTGGATTTTTCCTGATGCTTCTGGTTGTCTAGCAACTGATTCAGTAGCCTTTGCAGTTGCAACACCGATACCAATTCCGGCACCAGCACCTGTAAATACGGCAATAGCCGCAGCAATTAAACCTAATGCTCCCATTTTCTCACCACCTATCAATTATTCTTCTTCGCATACTTCTTCTTGTATATAAAGTACCGTCAAAAGCACGAAGACAAAGGCTTGCAAGCCACCATCAAACAAGTCAAAATAAATACTTGCAATGGCTGGAAGACCAATCCATGAAAGACTTGCAAATAATAACTCCATCAATATATATGCACCTAGGATATTTCCAAAAAGTCGCATACTTAGTGATAATGGCTTTGTGATAAATTCTAAAATCTTGAATGGAAATAAAATTGGTAATGGTTTGAATAAACTCTTGAAGAAACCAAGTAAACCTTTTTCTTTTATACCAGCACCGGTTGCTAAAACAATAGTCATTATAGCCAAAGCTACTGGCACAGCAAAACTTCTAGTAGGTGGGGCAATAAGTCCATCAGTAAGTTCACCCATGAACAAAGCTCCAATAGTATTAGAAACGATTAAAAAAAGTCCAACAGTTCCCACATATGGTATGTAACTTTTTGCTTTTTCACCAAGAAAACTTTTAATAAAGCTACTTATACCATCAACGACAATTTCAGCAGTATTTTGAAGTCCAGTAGGAACTTCCTTCATATTTCTTGTAGCTAAAAAAGCCCAGAGAATAATAACTGCCATAGCAATCCATGACATTACTACTACATTGGTTATTGGCAAATTTAAATAAGGTATCTCCCATACGACGTTAACACTGTCATTCATCTTTATCACCTATCTATTGCTTACGGATTTATCACATCCAATACGATTGTAAATGATTTACCGCAAAAAGTCAATACATTTTTCAAAGGAAAACAAAGTTCTGAATGGGAAAAATAAACGCTACTTTCATCATAAGTTCATTTTAATATTCCAAAAAATTTTAAAGTGCAATAATTCACGAGATAATATTTTATAAACCAATAAATAATTAGCTTAAAAGGAAAGATTACATAATTTATTTAAGATACAGAAATTAAACCAATAAAAGATCTTCTATTTTTAGGCTACTTTTAAATATTTTTTAAGAAATATTATATATCTTGTGTTTTTGTCACATAAATTTTTCAATTACTCTTAATGACACTAACAAATATTTTTATACCATTTTTAAGATTAAAAAAGTCTAAGGAAGTAACAACTTTTGACCAATAGTCAAACTATTACTACTCAAATTATTTAAATTTTTAAGTTCACCTACAGTTGTATTATACTTATTCGCTATACTCCATAAACTGTCACCAGATTTAACTGTATAATAATTTCCAGAAATCGGCACCTTTAAAGTTTGACCTATACTTAATATATCACTACTTAAATTATTCAAACTTTTAAGTGCACTTACAGTTGTATTATACTTTCTTGCAATATTCCATAAGCTGTCGCCTGCCTTAACTGTATAAGTATTTGAATTATCACTGCTTGGAAGCTTAAGAACTTGACCAATGCTTAAATTATTACTACTTAAATTATTTAAGCTCTTAAGTATACTTACTGTTGTATTATACTTATTCGCTATGCTCCATAAACTATCGCCTGATTTAACAGTATAACTATTTGAATTTATATTATTAGGTAAACTTAAAATCTGACCAACACTTAAATTATTACTACTTAAATTATTTAATTTTTTAAGCTCGCTTACAGTTGTATTATACTTATTCGCTATACTCCATAAACTATCGCCTGATTTAACAGTATAATAATTTCCAGAAGGTACACTAGAAATTGATTGCCCATTTGCAGTAGCAATAACTGCGTCAACCACGGCATCAACGTATTTCTTATAATTATTTTGAATTTTAGCTAAATCAGAAACATTATCAATAAATCCATATTCAACAATAACAGGTTGTGTTTTGCTTCCTGTATCTCTATGAATGAAATAATAATCCTTTGAGGTATTACTAGGAAGTCTCCTTTGAAAATATTTTCGCATATTAAGTCCTTCATTTCCTAAAGCAGTTAAAATATTTTTAGCCAAAGTAGAATTATTCCTTAAAGCATAAATAACTTCAGCGCCTTCACCACCTGGTAAGTTTAGTTACCACTAGTAAAATAATCAATGACTTTTATTTTAGCCATCGATTATTTTATTATTTAATATTTAATAATCCTTTATATTCTAATTTTATTAATTCATCATTTATATTTAGTTTCATTTCAATTCGATCATTGTCTATATTACCAAATTCTAAATTAACTTCACTATCAATAAAATCAATAAAATTATTGGTATCATATATTTCTATCATTGTTATTTTAGAATTTAATTCTGTTGGTAATTCAATATATTTTCTATTTTTTATATTTTTAAAATCTTTGTCTTTAAAAAAATCTACATAAAAACTAATGTACCCTTTAACTTTATTTAATTCTATATCTAATGATACCAAAATAGAATATCCTTTTCTTTCATTATGTGTAGCATTAATATATTTAATTTCTGATGTTAAAACCTTGTATTCTTTATTATTTATCTTTAACATTACCTATATACCTATCTTTAAAGATTTAACAAGTCTTTTTTCTAAAGCGGGGCTTGCAAATTGTTCTTCTAAAGCTAAGACACTATTTTTATACCTATTATAAGCAAACTCATAATTTCCACTTTTTATAGCATTTACACATGCACTAACAACATTTTCATATATAAAATTAAATATCTCATTATTATTTTCAGATTCATTGATGACGTCAACAATAGTTGGTGCAGTTTTATAATAATGTTCAATGTCTTCTTTAGAAACAAATTTATCTCTAAACCATCTTAATATCATTAATTCTTCACAATTGTCATCAAATTTTTCCATTTTATGTCTCATACAAGCAGTTGTTAAATAACAACTTGTATCTGTAGTTTCTTTTTCTCCACTTGTTGTATCAACAATCGTTCCTTTTCCTGTATCACTATCATAATTAATATGAATAGACCCGTGATCTGGATTTTCAGCTGGACAACTGTCATATATATCAATATGATCTCTACCATATTTGTCAGTAGAAGTTCTTATTTCGACTCCTTCATCATTAACATAATGTCCATATTCATCTTTACCCATTTTTTTTACCTCTTTCATTATTTATTTCTTTAATAATTACTTCATATCTAATTAAAATATTATCTGATAACATTGATTCTATTCCTATTGATTTATTAGGTATCAACTCATTTCTTATTTCATCTAACAAATCATGTATTCTTAATGAATTTTCGTAAGAAACAATATCTAAATTTTTATTTTCATAATAATATTTAACCCATTTTATTAATTCATCAAGCACACCCTCATAATCATCCTTTACATCTTTTAGTGACTCTAAATGAACAGCAATTGTTAAATTACCAATAATATCTGCAAAATCACTAATTAATTTTCTATTAATCATATACTCACCAATCAATCTACAATTCTTCCTTTCTTGTTAAGATTATAAATTTTTTTATAAAGAAAAGCAAGATAGTCATTAATTATTATTTTTGCCTTTTCTACCATACGGATTTCTTGCTAAATTTCTATTTTCATACTTAAAAGTTACCTCTCTTGCAATATCATATTTAAAACATATAGTAATATTTCTATCTTTATCTATAACTATTTTATCTACTAACGTATCAATTAATTCTTTTTTTGGTTTATTTAAATCTAATAGTTTTTTTATTTTTTTAGTATAATCGGGCAAAATATTTGCTTTATTTTTCATTTTATATTTTTTAACATTTTGATCTTCTATCTTTTCGTTAATTTGTTTTAATTTTTGTTCAAATTCACTTGCTAATTCTTTATATGTATCTGCTGATATTACACCATCACACCTGTCATTGTATAAAGTTTTTAATCTACCTGTAATCTTTTCCTTTTCTATTTGAAATTCTTTAACTATTTTATCTATGTTAGTAGTTTCCTTGTGAATACTTTTTACTACTTCATCATTTAATTCTTTTATATTAAGTTCTTTTATTAACTTAGATATATATTTATTAATTTGTTCTAATACTTGTTCTTCTAAATAATTATATGGATAAAAATGAGAATAGCACCTACCTCTTACTGGATCTCTAGAATATCTATTGCA